>CAUZJF010000408.1:0-2509 GCA_963579975.1 Dehalococcoidia bacterium | reverse complement strand
CACGGCGAGGATGTTCATCGTCACCGTCTCCGCGCGATACTCGCGGCAGAGCTGCATGACCGGCCCGACGTAACTCTCGGGCATGAGGATCGTGGCACGGATGTAGGGCTCCTGGACTTCCTCGATGTCGCCCGCGTTCGGCCAATAGTGCGGGTTGTCGACTTCCTTTTTGCTACCGCCTGTCAGCGTCAGTTTGTAGTGCACGGAGGGTGCCGAAAGAATCAGCGACATGTCGAACTCGCGCTGTAGACGCTCCTGAACGACGTCCAGGTGGAGGAGACCCAGAAAGCCGCAGCGAAAGCCGAAACCAAGTGCCGCGGAGGAGTCCTTCTCGTAGACGAGGGCGGCATCGTTCAGCGCGAGCTTCTCAAGTGCCTTGGTGAGGTCGCCATAGCTGTCCGAACTCATCGGGTAGAGGGAAGAGAAAACGACCGGCTTGGCTTCCTTGTAACCGGGGATCGGCTCCGTCACGCCGTTCGTGGCCAGCGTGATGGTGTCGCCGATGTTGATGTCGCGAATCGTCTTGATCCCCGCGATGACGTATCCCACCGTGCCGGCGGAAAGGGAATCCAGCGGCGTCCTCTTGAGCTGTTTCAGTCCTACTTCTTCGACGACGTAAGTCGTCTTGGTGTGCATGAAGTAGATTTCCTGACCAGCTTTGAGGACACCGTCCTTGACGCGGCAGAGCAACACGATTCCGCGGTAGGGGTCATAGTAGGCGTCGAAAATGAGGGCCTTGAGCGGCGCTTCGGGATCACCCACCGGTGGCGGTAAGTGCGTCACGATGCCCTCGAGCACGTCATCGATCCCAACGCCCTGCTTGGCGGAGATCGGAATGGCGTCGAAAGGGTCCAGACCGAGATCCGCGTCGATCTCCTCGCGAACGCGGTCGACGTCTGCAGCCGGGAGATCGATTTTGTTGATGAGTGCAAGAATCTCGAGCTCGTACTCGAGTGCCAGGTAGAGGTTTGCCACGGTCTGCGCTTCGACGCCCTGGCTGGCGTCGACCACCATCAGGGCTCCCTCGCACGACATCAGCGAACGCCGCACCTCGTGGGAAAAATCCACGTGGCCTGGCGTATCGATCAGGTTGAGCGAGTAGGTCTTGCCGTCCTTAGCGGTGTAGGAAAGCGTGATCGTATTGCTCTTGATCGTGATGCCACGCTCGCGCTCGATATCCATGGAGTCGAGCACTTGGTCCACGAAGTCACGATCAGTAACGGCGCCGCAGGCTTGGATCAGACGATCCGCCAGCGTCGACTTACCATGATCGATGTGAGCGATGATGCAGAAGTTGCGTATTTCCTCCATATCGATCAGGGATCGTACCGGGAGAACCTCCAATCGCAAGCCCCTATCCCCCGGTCGGGAGACATCTTGCGGAGGCGGGTGGCCATGGAGTTCGATCCGGCGCGGACGCCCGGTGCGACATTTCCGTGCAACATCTCCCTACCTGAGAACATTGATATATCCAGATTTCCTGATATAGTTCTGCGAATGGATCCTGTCCTGGTCACCCTCAGAGCCCTCGGAGACGACACGCGACTCCGCCTGCTCGGCGCGCTCCGGCGCGGTGCATTCCACGTCAACGAGCTGGTACGAATCCTCGCCATGGGCCAATCGCGCGTCTCGCGTCACCTCAAAATCCTGCTCGACGCAGACCTGGTGACGGCACGGCGCGAGGGGAACTCTGTCTACTATGCCCTCGTCGACGCCTGGGCGGGCGGCGGGACGAAGACGGGCTTGAGGTTCCTTCCGACCCTCGCCGAAGCATTGGCGTCGCGGCAGTTCCCCGGCGCCGACGCCGACGAGGCCGCGATCGGGCAATGTCTGGACGACCGCCGTGGACACGCCGCGCGCTTTTTCAAGGACGTCGCCGGCCAGTGGGACACCCGCCGTGACACGGTTCAGGGGCCGCCGTGGTACCTCGACCAGTTGGCCGCAGTGCTGGGAACCAGCGACACGGTTGTGGACCTTGGCACGGGAACGGGTGTGCTTCTCGCCGCACTGAGCCCGCGCGCCCGGCGCGTCATCGGAATTGACCGGCAGGAGGAGATGCTTCAGGTCGCCCGACGGAGCGTAGCCGACGCGCAACTGCAGAACGTGGAGCTTCGCCTGGGGACGCTCGAACACCTTCCGATACCCGACGCCGAAGCCGACACCATGGTCGCGCACATGGTGCTACATCACGTCAGCCATCCGCCGGACGCGCTTCGCGAGATTCACCGCGGTTTGCAACCCGGTGGGCGCTTTGTGGTGGTCGATCTCGTCGCGCACACCGAGGAATCCTACCGCGAACACCTAGGAGATCTATGGTTAGGCTTCGAGACCGAACACCTCAAGGGCTGGCTCGACGCTGCCGATTTCGAGTTAGAGCAGTTCGAAGAACTGCCGTCCGATAACGGCCGTCCCGGCATCGTCTTGTTGGCCGCCCGTCGACGGGAGAAATAGATTCAGGAATTTTAGACCCGAGCACCGGTGCTCGCCTGTAAAGCCAAGCACTGAAATC
>CAUZJF010000407.1:0-2516 GCA_963579975.1 Dehalococcoidia bacterium | reverse complement strand
GACCACGCATTGTACAATGCGATCTGTGCGGCTTCGTGAGGTCCATGTCGGGTGTCTTGGTGGTGGAACCGGTCTACCCAGTCTGATCGGTGGTCTGAAGCACAATCCGTGGGTGCACGTGCATGCTGTCGTCACGATGTTCGACAGCGGTGGCAGCTCGGGACAGCTGCGGGATCAACTCGGGGTGCTCCCACCGGGAGATATCCTCAAGTGCGTGCTCGCGCTCGCGCAAAACGAAGACGAGGCGCGTCGCATACTCCTCTCTCGGCTTCCGGGTCTCGAGAATGGTCGCCTGAGCGGTCACACCAGCGGCAACCTGCTGCTGTCGATGATGGCGCAATATGGCGGGGACTTTCTTGCGGCCGTGGACTCTCTTCGTGCGCTGCTTGACTGTCACGGTCGGGTATGGCCCGTGAGCGTCGAGCACGCCAGTGTGTGTGCCGAGTACGCTGATGGCTCGACTACCAGCGGCGAAGCGGCCGTCGACCAAGGTCAAAGCGAGGGGCGGCAGATCAAGCGGATCTGGCTCGAGCCCGACGTGGGCATTCATCCCTCCGTGGCAGACGCGATTCGGGGCTTCGACGCCGTCATCATCGGGCCGGGTAGCTTCTACACGAGCCTGATGCCAATCCTGCTCGTTCGGGGCGTCGCCGAAGCGCTACGAGCGGTCAAGGGGCCGATTCTTCTCGTGACCAATATCCTGACGGAGGGACGGGGTATGCGCGGGTTTACCGCGGCTGATGCGGTCGCGCAGGTCGGGGAGGCGATCGGGCGTCCGGTCGACGTCGTGTTGGTCAACAGCGGTCTTCCTTCAGATGACGCTCTCGACCAGTACGCCTCCGAACACAAGGAACTCCTAGCCGTGGGTGACGTGCCCGTTGGGTGCGAAGTGATCACCGGGCAGTTCTGGCAAGGGCCGATCGCGCGGCATGCGCGTCGGCGGCTGTCCTACGCCGCCTGGAGTGTGCTGGCCGACCGGCTGAATAAAGCTTAGACGGGGCTGCGCCCCGAACCCCCGCGAGGCACTCGGTGCGTGCCTTAGCCCCGCTTCTGCCGAGCCAGGATTTTCTTGGCTGCGCTCTCGATCGTCTCCATCATCAGCTGTTTTGCCGACCCAGCCTTTGCCGTCGCGGGCCGCCCAGTTATCCAGACGCGGGGCATATCGGCGGCAAGGATATCGTCGAAGTTCCCTTCGCTCTTGACGCTCAAGGGCGCGAACTCGGTGATGTCGACCGGTCCCGACCAGAAGTCCCGATGCTTGATGAGGAGCCAGCTTCGACCGCGTTGACTCGCGGGTGTCTTCTCGCGGTCACGGGTCCGGACGAGCACCCAGGAACCTTTGAGCTTGAAACCATCCAGTGAGAACTTCAGGTCTCCTTTCTCGAGCGCCGCGTCGATGTCGTCAACCTCAGGTGTCCACGTCCCGTGGTCCCACAGCATCACGATCCCAGCGCCGTAGCCCTCCGGGATGACTCCCTCGAAGCTCCCATAGTTATAGGGGTGGTCCTCGGTCCGCATGGCCATCCGCTTGTCGGCCGGCTCCAACGACGGACCCTTTGGCACTGCCCACGACAGCAGCACTCCGTTGTGTTCGAGCCGAAGGTCATAGTGAAGATGGCTTGCGAGGTGTTTCTGGACGCAGAAGTAGCTGCCTGTTTGCTTCTTTGCCTTCTTCGCTCGACGCGGGCGCGTGACGTCCGCCCCGTCCGGTTCGGGCGTCTTCGAGAAATCTCGCTTTTTCCGGTACTCGTCGAGAGGCATACGCTGGCCATTATGCACCGGGCTTTGCCCGTATGATTGTCCGGATGTCGCACACCTCGGAGAAGGAGTGGTTCGGACACCCGCGCGGTCTATCGACGCTGTTTTTTACAGAGATGTGGGAGCGCTTCAGCTACTACGGGATGCGCGCGCTCCTCGTCTTGTTCATGACCGACCTGGTGGCGAACGGAGGACTCGGTCTGACGGACGTGTCGGCGACGGCCATTTACGGCTTGTATACGTTTGCCGTCTACGCCGTCGCGCTGCCGGGCGGTTGGATCGCCGACCGACTGTTGGGACAACGTCGTGCCGTGCTGTGGGGAGGTATCGTCATCGCGGCTGGTCACTTCACGCTGGCCATCCCGACCACGACGGCATTTTACGTAGGGCTCGTGGTGATCGTGCTTGGAACCGGCCTGCTCAAGCCCAATGTCAGTGCGATAGTCGCTGAGCTGTATCCAGAGGGCGGCGCTCGCCGCGATGCCGGGTTCTCCGTCTTCTATATGGGGATCAATGTGGGCGGCCTTGCCGGGCCCCTCATTTGCGGCTTTCTCGGGGAGAGCATCAACTGGCACCTCGGCTTCAGCGCGGCCGGTATCGGGATGGCGCTGGGGGTCGTGCAATACGTCGTGGGCTGGCGTCATCTCGGGGACGCCGGGAACCTGCGTGCGAAGCCGGAAGAGCGGGTCAAGGCGGCGCGGACGTTCTGGTCCGGTATCGCCGTGACGGTTGGCATCCTCGTCGCGCTGGTCGCCCTG
>CAUZJF010000406.1:0-2525 GCA_963579975.1 Dehalococcoidia bacterium | reverse complement strand
TGGTTTTCTAAGTCCTCGACGTGGCTCTGAAGGCCCCCTATCTGGCCTTCAAGCCCCGTTATCTGGTATTCAAACCGTGTCGCCGTAGCGTGCGTACAGCGTTTCAAGCAGCGCTACGAACACCCCGCTGCTGTCTTCATAGCCCATTTCACCCAGCAATCCGACCGCGTACGCGTCCGCCTCAAGCTCCTGGACCCGCGAATAGAGCGGCATCGTGACGGTGGCGAGCCAGCTTTGGATGGTCTCTTGGCCCTGTTGGTCAGCTCCGCAGCAAGAACGCGATGCCGACGTCAATGCCCAGCGATGCAGCTCGCTCGGAATTGGCCCCACCACCTCCGTCGTGCCGCCGAAGTACAGCCCCCGGCGTGAAGATGACCGGGCCGACGCGAAACTGGACGCCGACGACGCCGTCGAGGCCAAAACCAGCCGCGCTCGAGGAGTCCTCTGACTCGGGCTCCACGACACCGAAGAGCAGACCGATCCTGGTCCACGCCCAACCACGCCGAAGAGCGATGCCGCCGGCCGCACTGCGGCCCTTGATCACCACGTCACGGTTTATGCAGAAACCCGACTCACAGCCAAAACTCGTCTGAACGAACCCTGCATAGACCCCAACGCGCTCATTCAAGCTCACCTCGAGCAGCACCCCGAGCGACGGTCCCGGCAACAATTCGAGCCCAGCAGCGGTGGCGGTGTGGCTTCCGACGGTGGTACCGAGCCGGGCCTCCCCGATAATGCGTTGCCCAGCGACTGGAGTTGAGGCGACCAGGCAGGCGCCCACTATCGCACTCAGACAGATCCGTCGGGGACTCATGACGCGGGTCTTCATCGGCGAACAGGCAGCGTACGCGTTCGGACTCCATCGCTGACCCGTACGGCCAAGTCGGAAGAGGAGGAAAGCCGAGTGTTCCCCTCTCTGGAGATGCTCCTGATGAGTCCCGATGCCACATCCGTTACGACCGTCAGAGCCTGGCCGGTCGCCGCGCGGCCGACCTCAACCCGACCCTCCGGTCCGCTCAGCGTGATGCGGTCGAGTCGATCGGCGGTCGAAGTATCGATCGGGAGAGAGAAGACGAAGTGGCGATCGTCGTCGTGATCCGTTTGGGCAGGCGCGAAGCGCAAGGAGAAGACCGTCGCTCCAGAGGCGGACAGGCCTTCGAGTAGATACGGCCCCTCCCGGGCAGGGAGTGCGGCTGGTAGCGGCAGGCGAATCGCGGGCTCCAGTAGCAGAGCCCCTTCTGCAACGCTGCCCCAAAGAACCAGGGCATCCTCGAAGGGTCGCGCCGGGACTCCCGCTGGCCAGTCGTGTTCGTCCCGGAACGCCATGACTTTTTCGAAGTTGTAGTCACTGATCCACTTGGGCCGGCAGTAGCTCATCACGTCCACTACCGAGGCCGGATCCAGCAGCTCCTCGTTCTGGGAGTCGTAGCCCCAGCGCCCGATGGACGCGCCACCGTAGGGGTAATTTTGGTCCTGTCCGCTGGGGCCGCCGCACGGCGCGTGGCGGAGGCTGAAGTTGTGGCCCAGCTCGTGCGCGAGCACCTCATCAGTAGCGGCCCCAACAGCGACGCCGTAGCCCAGATAGCCGAGGCCGCCATACGCGGACTGTGGTGGTAGCTCGACTGCCCCGTAGTAGTACCGGTCGCTTTCCTCCGCTATGCGAAGGAGTCGTATCTCCCTGATAAACTGTCCCCAGCCCTCCTTCTTCGTGAGGTCGGCGCCTGTCGAATACGGCTCTCGTACGTCGACGTCCAAGTCCGCGAACGGGTAGATCTCCTGAGTGAAGGCGAGAAGGTCGCTTTCCGCCGTCACGTTGATGACGTCTCCGGTCCTCCCGGTGAGCGTGAGAAGTACCGGAATCATTCGCAACCTGAGCGGCGGCGCTTCCCGCACATCGAATGACATGCGACCCGTCTCAGGTATGCGCCTCAGGCTTCCCGCTGCGAGCGGGATCTCAGCCTCCGGATCAATTTCCAGCTCGATTTCGAGTCCTGTCCTGATCAACGAGCCTGGGATCAACGCATTGTACGACAGTCGGAGCTTGCTCTCGTCTACCTCCTGAGGGATCGACCTGAGCCGCGGCTCGATCACAAGCGATTGCACAGGCGTACCGCCGACGGAGAACGACACCCGTATATCGGGCAAGAAGAAATTGAGGCGATCCGCCTTCAAGAAGACCCGCAACAACGCGCTTCGGTCGGCGACCAGGGGTACGGTCCCATCCTGGCGCTGAGTACTCTGCGTCAGGTAGACGACGGGAGTCTCGACCCCCACCTCCGTTGGGTTCACACGAACCGTCGTAGACGCCTCGAGTCCCGCGACTCTCGAGCGAACTACCACCTCGCCCGGCACCAACGCGTCCATCTCGCCATCGGCGGATATCGAGAGAACGCGATACGGGGCAACCGACCATCGCGGCGCTGCCCAGGACGGGATGGACGAAAAGGCCTGCCCGTACTGATCCAAGACCGTTGCGCGCAGCGCAGCGGTCTCTCCCTGGGTCAAGACCGGCTCGAACGGTGTGA
>CAUZJF010000405.1:0-2528 GCA_963579975.1 Dehalococcoidia bacterium | reverse complement strand
CGATCCGTTCGTACCGACGGTCACCATCAACGGCCACAAATTCGACTCGGTGCAGCTCTCGGCAGAGAACCTTAGCAGCAGCGACGTTGTCGTCATCGGCACCGATCACTCGGATGTGGACTACTCCCTCGTCGCGGAGTGCGGCCGGCTAATCTACGACACCCGCAACGCGCTCAATGGCTTTCGTGGAAAACACATCCATCGGCTAGGAGCACCGGAGTTCGCCGGATGAAAGGGAAAATCGCCGTTGTCGGATGTGGCAACTGGGGAAAGAACCTGTTAAGGAATTTCTGCCAGCTTCTAGGTCCAGAGAAGGTGGTCTGCTGCGACAAAAGGCATGAGCTTCTTCAGAACGCGGTAGAGGAGTACCAGGGTATCAGTACCGTGGCAGATGTCGAACTGGTCTGGGGCGACCCAAACGTGACGGCTGTCGTCATAGCAACCCCGGCCCCGACGCATGCCTCCCTGGTCATCGCCGCCTTGGAGGCTGGGAAGGACGTGCTGGTAGAAAAGCCTATGTCCTTAGCCGTGGCAGACGGAGAGGCCGTGGTCGAAGCCGCGAGGCGCAATCGTCGCGTACTGATGGTCGGACACGTGCTCGAATATCATCCGGCGGTGAGGCAGCTCTACCAGCTTGTCGGGGAAGGCGCCTTCGGGCGGCTCCAGTACCTGTACTCCAACCGGCTCAACCTGGGGCGTATTCGCACGGAGGAGAACGCCCTCTGGAGCTTTGCTCCCCACGACATCGCAATCATGCTACGGCTTCTAGGTTCGATGCCTGGGGAGGTCGCCTGCCACGGCGGGGCTTACCTAAATCAGGAGGTCGCGGACTTCACCTTGACGAGCCTGCGATTCCCCAATAGTGTGGCGGCGCACATCTTCGTGAGCTGGCTGCACCCATTCAGGGACCACCGGTTCGTGGTCGTCGGCGAACGCCAGATGGCGGTGTTCGACGACTCGCTTCCGTGGGACCAGAAGCTGGTGCTGTATCCACACTCTGTCGACTGGGTCAACGGGCAGATTCCAGTCGCCCGCAAGGCTGATGCTGAACCCGTGCCAATAGCCGAGGTGGAACCGCTAAGAGTCGAGTGCGAAGACTTCGTCAAAAGCGTTGAGACCAGGCAACCACCCCTGACCGACGGCGAGAGCGGCCTTCGGGTCTTACGGGTGCTTGAGGCGGCACAGCGGTCCCTGACACGAGGCGGTCGGCCCGAGTCGCTTGAGTCCGGACAGCACCCACCGAAGGGATACTATGCTCATCCCACCGCTACGATCGATCCCGGGGCAACTATTGGCGACGGTACCCGCATCTGGCACTACTCTCACGTGATGGGTGGAGCAAGGCTGGGGGATGACTGCGTGCTAGGCCAGAATGTATTCATCGGGAGCAACGTGCACATTGGTAACGGGGTTAAGATACAGAACAACGTCTCCGTGTACGAGGGGGTCGAGCTGGAGGACTACGTGTTCTGTGGGCCGTCGATGGTGTTCACGAACGTCTTCAACCCGAGGAGCGAGATTGAGCAAAAGGACGAGTTTCGGCGGACGCTGGTTAAGGCCGGCGCGTCCCTCGGAGCAGGTTGCACGATTGTGTGTGGTGTAACTATTGGGCGGTATGCGTTCGTAGGAGCGGGAGCGGCAGTCACCAGGGACGTGCGCGACTACGCCCTAGTGTATGGGAACCCGGCAAGGATACAAGGCTGGATGTGCAGGTGCGGAGAGCGGCTAAGCCTTGGATTGGACGGTACGACCGAGCAGACGACCTGCGGGAGCTGCGGAAGCGACTACTCTAAGACCGATCAGGTAGTCACAGCCGCGGCGGGGGAGCCCGCATGAAGATACCTCTGATCGATCTCGGTGCCCAGTACCGGGCCATCCAGCCGGAAGTCGATCAGGCAATTCGGGGAGTTCTCGAATCGGGGACGTTCATACTTGGCCCTCAGGTCGCCGCTCTTGAACAGGAAGTCGCCAGGTACCTGGGAGTTCGATACGCCGTTGGAGTGGGGTCGGGCACCGATGCCCTGGTCCTGTCGCTGCGAGCGCTCGAGATCGGGCCGGGAGACGAGGTCATCTTGCCGGCGTTCACATTCTTCGCCAGCGCAGGGGCCATATTGCTTGCGGGCGCCAAGCCGGTCCTGGTCGACATCGACCCGGAGACGTATTGTATCGACGTGGCGCAGCTCGAAGCGAGGATCACGCCCCGCACCAAGGCGATCATGCCCGTGCACCTCTTCGGGCATCCAGCCGAGATGGATACCATCCTAAACATTGCGAAGAGACACGACGTGCGCGTCGTCGAGGATAACGCGCAGGCCATCGGCGCCGAATACAAGGGTAGGAGAACGGGCGGAATCGGAGACGTGGGGTGCCTTAGTTTCTTTCCTTCTAAGAATCTGGGTGCGTACGGCGACGGCGGGATGGTGGTCACAAACGACGAGCAGCTTGCGAAGCACGTCAAGAAGCTGCGGACGCACGGCTGGTCTCAAAAGTACTATCCGGAGATTCTGGGATATAACAGCCGGCTCGAC
>CAUZJF010000404.1:0-2574 GCA_963579975.1 Dehalococcoidia bacterium | reverse complement strand
ACGTCGCTGCCTGGCCTGAGGTCTCTTTACGCGCTAGCCGTGGAGAAGGGCCTCTTCATCCAGATGGGGTACCAGTGGCGCTTCAACGCCGGCTTCGAATTCCTTCAGCAATCGGTCCGCGGCGGCCTGTTGGGGAGGGTCACCTTCGGCCGCTTTCGGGCGGGTAGCACTCCTGAGTACTACCACCGAAACCACGTCGACAGGTTCCCAGGAGGCATCCTTCAGGAAGAGGCATCGCACCTGTTCGATCAGGTCGTCTGGATGTTCGGCAGAGCGGACAAAATCACGCCCGTCCTCCGTTCAGACGCTCACGGCTTCGACGATCTTCCGCATGGGATCGACAACGCCCTGGTCGTATTCGAGTACCACCAGCAGGGAGCGATCGCAGTAATCGAAGCGACCTCCCTCGAGACCGACCCGGGGCCGCACCGGCGTGTGGAAATCCACGGGATTGATGGCAGTATCGTTCTCGAACCCATCGAACCACCGACGGTCGACCTGAGCCTGCGTGAAGCTAAGGGATCGCATAGGGCGGGCTGGCAGAAGGTGCCGGTCGAAGATAGGCCGCGGTACGTAGGCGACCTCATGGAATTTGTGGAGGTCATTCGCCGGGAACGCCAACCGCGGTTTTCGCCGGAGCACGACCTGCTGGTTCAGGAGACGATGATCAGGGCGTGCGGCGGTGAGCTTTAGGCAGCCGTGGTTGCCCGGCTTCGATGGGCAGCGACAGAGTCTGGCAACACCACGACCGCTACCGCTTGTACTTGACGTGAAATTCGACGTTCTCGAGCACTAGCTCTGGCCTGATCCTCGGGTCGCGCTCAATCAGCCGGACCCGGATCTCGTGACGACCCAACGCCGCTTGCGAGGGCGTCAGATGCCAGACGAACCAGGAACTCTCAGCCACGTCGGTCGGGATGCTCGTGTCCACAGCGGCCGTATTGGTAACCTCTGGCGTGCCGAGGGTTGTACCGTCCAGGTCCACTTCCAAGATGTCCGCCGGAGACAGGTGGTTCAACTCGATCTGCAAACTGATGCTCTCCAGGTGGCCAGCTTCATCTTCAGCCGCCACGTCGTCGTGAACGTCTACGTGGAACAGGGGGCATTCTCCAGTGAGCGTACGGTACAGAGCGACGGGGACTTCACCCAGCAGCCTGTCGTCACGCTCCGCACCATACCTGATCTCGCTGCGCGGCCTCATGATCCGTTTTACCGCCGCGTAGACCTTGTTGGTGCGGTCAAGGGTATCCGGCGAGCCGATGGTGGTCAGGAGAGATCGACGCGAATCGGCCGTGGCGTGCCAGTTGAAGATGTGTATACCGGCGGCTCCCCTGCGGTAGTAGCCCTGAGCGAGGCCACGGTACCAGGCCTCCATCCAGGTTCCCGTCGGCGCCAACCTCCCGGTGCCGGTCTCTCCGTGGCTATCGAAGCTCGGGTAGAGGGTCACTCCGGTGTCGCGCATCATGTCGAGATACTCTTCTATCTCAACTCCCGGATCGGTACCCGAGTTCGCGTTGGTGGCGACGATGTCGCAAAGCCCTTCCTGGACCCAGGTTTCGACGTCGTAACCTATCCTTCGGCACGTTTCCCTGGATGCGCCAACGCGCGTCGCGACGTAGAAAGGCGTGCCCCGCTCCTCGGATATCCCGTCACCCATTCCTCGGACCGCGCGTACCAGGTCGGTCAGTGTGTAGCGCAGCTGGTACGCGTCGGTCTCGGGTAGATGGAATGCGTGGCGCTGCCAGTCCAGCTCCACTCCGTCCCAGTTGGCCTGAGCGCAGGCCTCCGAGATGTACTGAAACAGGTGATCCCTGACCTCGGGGATGGCTACGTTCCACGAAGTCGCGGCCCAGAGGGGTCCGTTGTCCACGCCGATGGTCCACTTGGGGTGGTCCTTGCGCAGCTGCGTTAGCCCGGGCCTGGTCGTCGCTGCCATATCCTCAGGCGCCAGGGGCGGCGCTCGCCTCCCCGAGTCGGACCAGAAATGATTGTCGTTCATGCGGACCGACGCGTAGACGTCGAGCCCCATGTCATGGCCCCGGGCGACGAGCTTGCCGTAGAAATCTTCTCTTCGGTCGAAGAGCGCTCTGATCCCCTCGGCCCGCCGCATCCCCTTCACCGTCGAATACCGCCGGTCTTCCGCGTCTCCCACGACTGAAAGAGTGTCGGACGGCCAGGCGGCTTCGTGAGTGCTCAGACACCAGAAGACCGCGCCGACCTGGGTGTTCTTCACGGGGGCGTAAATGACGTCCAGCTGATCGTCGGCTGAGTAGGGCAGATCGAGATAGCCCGGGGGCGTGCCGTCCCAGTTGAAGACGATGCCGTATGGCGGCGGTTGTTGTCGCTGCGGTCGATTCATTTAGCAATCTCCCGTGTCCCGTGCAACGGGACACCATGAATGATGAAAAAGGGGCGGAGTCCTACCCCAGCCCCTTTAGGTGGAAGGTGGGGAACGGGAGAAAGCCAGTCCTCGCACACCCTGTTTTCAGAGCGACACCCCGAAGATACCGGTGGCCCCGATTGGCCCGTCAATCATACCCGTGGTCGTGTATGCCTTCAACGGAGGTTGGTTCA
>CAUZJF010000403.1:0-2575 GCA_963579975.1 Dehalococcoidia bacterium | reverse complement strand
GGGAGGCGGACAACGACCGAGGTTACGCCTCGGTTCGGGTAGATGGTCATACATCGGCCGTCACGTTGGTCAGCTATCAGACATTGAAGCCCAGGCCCGCCGCCGCGACGGTCAACGTCGTCGCAAAGCACGGTCTTTTGCTACCGATGGACTCGTAAAATTGTGAGGCCGTGCAAACCCTTAGGTAGGGCACCCTCTCTGGCCCCTGCACCACACGACGCCATATCTTGCCTTTGGACAAGGGGTCCCTGCTACGGCTGTACATGCCCGCTTCTCCGGTCTCAGCGCCACTGAACGTACCCCAAGGAAGTATCCCATGCGTAGAGCGGCACTTCGAGTGATTGTGAGTGGATTACTCATTTCGGTCGTCGGGGCGGCTTGTGACCCGAGCGGGACTTCAACGGACTCTGCCCCGGCAGCGTGGAGTCCGGAGTTCACACCGGTCCAAGCCGACATTCTCGGCGAGCCCGGAACCCTTACGAACGCATGGGCCGACATCGACGGAGACGGCGATTCGGACCTTTTCATCGGATTCAACGGAAGTCCCAATCGCCTGTACCGCAACGACAATGGCGTGCTCGTCGACGTGGCGAGGGAGCTGGGACTCGCCGAAGAGCGTTCGACCCGAACCTCGGCTTGGGGGGACTTCGATTCCGACGGAGACCCGGACCTATTCCTTGGCTACCCGAGACGTCGCGGTGATGAGAGGCCGGTTACGAAGCTCTACCGCAACGATGGCTCGTCATTCGTGGAGGTGGCCGCCGCCGTCGGTCTTCAGGTCGCCGAGGGCTCTACCAGGCAGGCGAGTTGGATCGACTACGATGCGGACGGCGACCTGGATCTCTTCCTCGCGTTGCGAGACTTTCCAAATTCTTTGTTCGAGAATGACGGCGGAACCTTCCGCGACGTCGCTGCAGAGGTGGGTCTCGGCGACCCACGAAGGACTGTGGGAGCCGTCTGGTTCGACTATGAGCAGGACGGAGACCTCGACATCTTCGTCGCCAACATGGACGGGGATCCGAACGGTTTATTCCGGAATGACGGAGGCATCTTCACCGATGTCGCGGGGGAGGTAGGGGTCGCAGACGGGGGACGCGGGCTCGGCAACGAGTCGTTGGGCACCGTACGTCCGTGTGTGACTGACTACGACAACGACGGGTTTTTCGATGTCTTCTTGGCCAACTACGGCCCCAACGCTCTCTACCACAATGAGGGCGACGGCACCTTCCGTGATGTGGCGCCGGAGTTCGGCCTGAACATTGATGCTCGCTACGACACATGTGAGTTCGGTGACTACGACCATGACGGCGGCGTCGACCTCTACGTCAACGGCACCGTCACAGGCGGTACGCAGTACCGCGACTATCTGTTCAGGAATACGTCCGACGGGTTCCAGGACGTGACACCTCCGGAGCTGCTCGGCCTCGACGCCGACCACGGGGTCCAGTGGGTGGACTTCGATCAAGATGGTGCGCTGGACCTGTCACTCACCGGAGTGACGGACACGGGCATGCATCATGTGATGCGTAACCTCATGGGCGCTGAGCTCAAGGTGCGGTCCATCCAGGTCCGGGTCGTCGACTCCATGGGTCGCGCCACCAAGGCCGGTGCCGAGGTGAGGGTCTATACGGCAGGCACCCGCACGCTCCTGGGCACGCGCATTCTGGATACCGGTTCCGGATACGATAGCCAAAGTGTGCTCCCTGTCCATTTCGGACTTGGTGGGGATGGGCCGGTCGACATTGAGGTGCTGTTCCCAGGCAATGGGTCTCGAGCAGTGACTCGGCTGACGAACGTGGAGCCGGCCGACCACACGGGCCAACCGCTGACGGTCATGTTGCCTGAATAGATCATGAGGGGTCGCCGTCCATGCTTCACTCCGGCCCTGATTTCGCTGCTCGTCCTAGCCTGCCTGCCCGAGGCGTCCGAAGAGATATGGCACGTGCGTTTCACGCACGTCTATCCGACGTCGTCGGATTACCAGCTCATGGCCGAGCGTATCCGCGATCTCATGGATCGCAGAACGGACGGGCGGTTCCGCGTGGTTATCTACCCATCGGGTCAGCTGGGCGGCGAGAGGATGGCGTTCGAGCAGCTTCAGGCCGGTGCCACGCACATGGCCGTCTCCGGAACGCCGGTGCTCTCCGGTTGGGTTCCGGAAGGACAGATCTTCGATCTGCCGTTTGCCTTCGAGACGCGCGACGAAGGCCTGCAGGTTCTCGACGGTCCGCTGGGAGACTGGTGGCGCGAAAAGTTTCTCGAGAGCACCGGCGTTCGCTCTCTCGGGTTTCTCGACTACGGATTCCGGCACGTGTACAACAGCAAACGACCCATCCACGAGCCTTCCGATCTTGTGGGCTTGAAACTTCGCGTGCTCCAGAATGCTACCTATCTCTCTGCCTACGCGGCCTTAGGTGTCCAGGCGACTCCGATGAGCTACGGTGAGGTATACTCGGCCCTCCAGCAGGGCGTCATCGACGGTGGCGAGGCTAACGTCATCGGCTTCGTAACCGACCGTTTTTCGGAAGTGGGCCGCTACTTCAGCTTTACTGCCATCACCTACAACCCCATCACA
>CAUZJF010000402.1:0-2579 GCA_963579975.1 Dehalococcoidia bacterium | reverse complement strand
TCACCGGCCGGTCACGGCGACCGGCCGCGTCCAGATAACCGCCGAGAACGGAGGGCTGTTTCTGAGGTCCCGCCGAGGGGCCTGGAGAGAGGGTGTGAAGATGGTCCCAGCCGACCCTGCGGACCCGATGTTTTTCGTGCTGGACACGGGCGAGTTGGAGCCCCCCTTCGTCGTCCTGAGCCGGGATGGTTCAGGTCTGATCAACGGCGTCCGATTCGACCGGTTGGTCTACATGGCACGCAACGAAGCCCTTCAGCGGTGGGTCTGATTCCTAGTAGTGCCCCCGGCACACCTTCGACCTGATACGGAGGTATTCGATGACTACAGAGCTGCCAGCCCGCGCTCAGACCGTCATCATTGGCGGCGGTATAGTCGGGTGTAGCGTCGCCTACCATCTGGCCAAGCTGGGCCGCAAGGACGTCGTCCTGCTGGAGCGGGGCGAGATCACCGGAGGCACGACTTGGCACGCCGCCGGCCTCGTCACCCAGCTACGCAATAACCGTACCCTCATCGAGATCGCCAAGTACGGAGTCGAGTTGCACGCCCGACTAGAGACCGAGACGGGCCGGCCTACAGGGTTCATCCAATCGGGCAGCATCACCGTGGCCCGGAACGAAGGCCGCATGGATGAACTGAAGAAGATAACTTCGCTGGGACGTGCCTTCGGGATCGAGATCGAGCCGATCAGCGCCCGAGAGGCCGGCGAGATGTGGCCGCTGATGCGCACCGACGACCTGGTCGGCGCAATCCATATCCCCAGGGACGGCCAGACGCTTCCCCAGGAGACAGCGGAGGCCCTGGCCAAGGGTGCCACCGACGAGGGCGCCTCCGTATTCGAGAACGTGACGGTCGCCGAGATTCAACATCGCGGCGGTGCGGTGACCGGTGTGTCGACCGACAGGGGCAACATCGAGTGCGAGGTCGTCGTGAACTGCGGAGGGATGTGGGCCCGGGAGATCGGCCTCATGTGCGGCGTCGCCGTGCCTCTCCACGCGGCCGAGCACATGTATCTCGTCACCAACGCCATGGGTATCCCTCTCGATATTCCCTCCCTTCGCGACCCTGACGAGCAGATCTACTTCAGAGTCGACAAGGAGCAAGAGGGGGCCATATTGATGGGCGGGTTCGAGGCCGTCGCCAAGCCCTGGGGAATGGATGGCATTCCCCAGGACTACAGCTTCAGCCTGCTGGAGCCCGACTGGGAGCACTTCAAGGTCTTCTGGGAGAGCGCCATCCACCGCGTGCCTGCGATGGAGGAGGCGGGCATTAACCGGTTCTACGTCAGCGCCGAGAGTTTTACCCCAGATAACCGCTACATCATGGGCGAGGCCCCGGAGTTGAAGAACTTCTTCGTGGCAGCGGGACTCAACTCGACCGGCATCACGGCGGGCGCGGGGGTCGGGAAGGCGGTAGCCGAGTGGATCGTTGAGGGCCATCCGACGATGGACCTGACCGAGGTAGATATTCGGCGCTTCCACGGGTTCCAGAACAACGCGAGTTACCTATACGACCGCACGATCGAGACGGTGGGCACCATGTACGGGATGCACTGGCCTCACCTGCAGTTCGAGACCGCCCGGAACCTCAGGCTCTCCCCGTTCCACGACCGTTTGAAGGCACGCCGAGCCTGCTTTGGGGTGGCTGCGGGCTGGGAGCGTCCCACGTGGTACGCGCCCGAGGGCGTGGAGCCCGTGACCGAGTACTCCTTCGGGCGGCAGAACTGGTTCCCCTACTCGGCCGAGGAGCACAGGGCAGTACGCGAGGCAGTGGGCCTCTTCGACCAGACCTCGTTCGCTAAATTTCTCCTGCAAGGACGCGACGCCGAGGCGGTGTTGCAGCGCATCTGTGCCAACGATGTGAGTGTGCTGCCGGGACGGGTCGTATACACCACGATGCTGAACAACCGTGGAGGGATAGAGGCCGATCTGACCGTGACACGGCTGGCCGAAGACGCCTACATGATCGTCTCCGGCGGCGGCGGCGAGAGCCGCGACTTCCACTGGATATCTGGCAGTATACAGGACGGATCGCAAGTCTTCCTGACGAACGTGACGTCGGCCTACGCCGTGTTGGGGCTCATGGGGCCAAACTCCAGAGAGCTCCTGTCGGGCCTGACGAGCGCCGATCTGTCCAACGAGGGTTTCCCGTTTCTGTCCAGCCGCGAGATCGACATAGGCTTCGCGACCGTCCGCGCCACGCGGATCACGTACGTCGGCGAGCTGGGCTGGGAGCTGTACGTGCCGGCCGATCTATCGACCGGCGTGTATGACGCGCTTGTGAGTGAAGGAGAGAAGCACGGACTCCGCCACGCCGGTTTTCACGCCATGGAGTCCCTGAGGACCGAGAAGGGATACCGGGCCTGGGGCATGGACATCACCGACCAGGAGACGCCCGTCGAGGCTGGACTGAGCTTCGCCGTAGCCCTTGATAAGCCGGTAGGCTTTGCCGGCAAGGCGGCCCTCCTGAGACAGCTCGAGGACGGCGTCACGCAACGGCTGGCGTTGTTCACGCTGGAAGACCCAGAGCCGTTGTTGTTGGGTGACGAGCCCATATACCGCGACGGCAAGCTGGCCGGCCGG
>CAUZJF010000401.1:0-2586 GCA_963579975.1 Dehalococcoidia bacterium | reverse complement strand
ACGGTGAAGCTGTCGCGCCTCAATGCCTGGAAGGACGGCGAACACAAGAATCCCCGTTACATAGATCAGGTAGAACGCCACGGCGGGACCCAAACGGAATTCGGGCCGAAGGAGGTGGCCGACCTCCTTCCGGAAGAGTCCGCCCGCCACGAGGCCGAGCCAGAGGGCCTCGGCACTGAGCAGGACACCCATGGTCCATAGATAGAGCCTGATCATGGTTGTACCGGGGCCAGCCGGAAGTGCCCCACGATCCACTCGGAGCCGTCGCGGAAGTTGAATAACTCTTCGCACGCGAGAAAGAAAAGGCGCCAGCGCTGGAACCAACGCTTCGCTTCGTCACCGTAGGCGCCGCGCAATACGGCGACGACCTCATTCTCGCGTCGCTCGATGTTCTCGCGCCAAGCCCGAGCAGTCCGCCCGTAGTGGGTGCCATCCACCGTCCAGTCCACCTCGACGGCGAGGTCGTCCTCGAAGTGGGAGAAGATGTTGAAAGAGGGCATGATGCCACCTGTGAAGAAATAGCGCCCCATCCAGTTGTCAGAGCCCTCCGACTCGTACGGGTAGGAAAATTTCTTGTGGCAAAAGACATGGACGAAAAGGCGACCGTCCGCGCGCAGCCATCCCCGAATTCTGCTCAGCAATTCGCGGTAGTTTCGCATGTGCTCGAACATCTCGACGCTTACTATGCGGTCGAACGTCTGACCGAGTGAGAGGTCGTTCATATCGGCTGTAATGACGGAGACGTTGGCCGGGGCCCGCGCCTCGATGAAATGCCGTTGCGACGCAGAGTTGGAGACGGCGGTGATACGGCTGTTTGGGAACGCCTCGGCCATATGGAGCGTCAGCGACCCCCACCCACATCCGAGTTCAAGGATGTCGTGCCCGTCTTCTAGCTGGGCCCGTTCACACGTGAGCTCGAGCATTGCCTTCTCGGCCGCGTCGAGCGTGCTCACACCCGGAGGCCAGTAGGCACCGCTGTACTTCAGACGGGTGCCGAGGGCTAGTTGGAAGAATTCAGGCGGGACTTCGTAGTGTTGTTCGTTCGCCTTGTCCGGAGTGAGTGCGAGTGGACTATCTGCCAACATGGAGGCAAAGGTGGACGTGTCCGGTCCGGTTGTGGCGTCGCGGAGACGCTGCCGCACGAGGCTGCGAACCCCCATCCTTAGGCCGGGCAGAGGAACCAGTCCTCGCTCAGCCAGCTCAATACCGAAATCGCCCATCATGGGCGTGCCTTGGGTGGCCACGGGAAGAACACGCTTGTTGTCTCCTGATAGTCGCGATAAGCGTCGCCACGGCTCCGTAGCGCCTGCTTCTCGGTGTACGGGATTCCAGTGATGCGGAAGAGGAAGACGAGCATCGCCACCGGGCCGAGCCAGGTGAGCGCCGCACCTCCGCCAATGAGGACGTAGGCCCACCAATGGGCCCATTCGAAGAAGTAGTTTGGGTGTCGCGAGTACCGCCAAAGGCCGTCGCTGCACACCATGCCCTTGTTGACCGGGTCGGTGCGAAAACGGGCTAGTTGCGCGTCTGCGACGCTCTCGCCGGTGACCGCCACGGTCCACACGACAACACCGAGTAGCGCGAGCGGGCCGAGTTCGGCCCCCTGCATGGCGGCGAGTATGGGTAGGGAGAAGAGCACCGCGACCGCCGCCTGCCCCTGATAGAAGAGAAAGAAGACTAGAGGTGCCCGCGGACCTAGGTCGGCGCGCATCGCTTTGTACCGTCCGTCCTCCTCTGCGTGTTTTAGCACCCGGTCGGTCAGTAGGTACCAGGCGAGCCGAAACGCCCAGGCGGTTCCGAGCCCCGAGACGAGGACTCTACGCCAAACATCACCATCGCCGAACCAGGGGTAGAGTAGAGCGAGGAAGCCGAGGCCAGCCGACCATGCGACGTCGACGCTCGTCGCGTTCTTCGTCTTCAACTGACGTAGCCAGAGCGCGGAAAGAGCCACCGCCAGGATCGCCCAGCCGAGGAGGACGATAGTGGTCACGCGACTGCCTCAATTCGTCCATGCAGACGCGTATCGAT
Source organism: Dehalococcoidia bacterium (assembly GCA_963579975.1). Taxonomy (GTDB): domain Bacteria; phylum Chloroflexota; class Dehalococcoidia; order Lucifugimonadales; family CAUZJF01; genus CAUZJF01. The sequence goes on along the minus strand of CAUZJF010000401.1, from coordinate 558 downwards.
CAGACCCTTGGACGCCGGTTTTGCCCACACGATCTGGACGCAACCGAGGATCGCCTCGTCAAAGCCGCCCTCGCAATAGCAGAAGTAGAAGTCCCAGAGGCGGCGGAATTGCTCATCGAAGCCAAGCGACCGGATCTGGGGCCAGTGCTCCATAAACGCGGCCCGCCAGCGACGAAGTGTCTCGGCGTAGTGCGGCGTTTGATCCTCCAAGTGTACGATTCGCATATCGGTCTTTCCGGCAGCACCGCTCAAGGCGGAAACCGAAGGGATGAAGCTCCCGGGGAAGATGTACCGCTTTATGAAATCGACTTGTCGCTGCTCCGGGTCGTACCAGTCATCCCGAACGGTGATCGCCTGAATGGCTGCACGCCCGTGCGGTGCGAGGAGGTCGGCACATTTCTGGAAGTAGACATCGAGGAACTGGTGCCCGACCGCCTCGACCATCTCGACAGACACCAGCTTGTCGTAGGTGCCATCGAGGTCCCGATAGTCTTTCAAGAGCACGTCGACCTGATCCGAGAGACCTGCCTCTGCGATCCGAAGCGTGGCGAGTCGATG
>CAUZJF010000400.1:0-2587 GCA_963579975.1 Dehalococcoidia bacterium | reverse complement strand
AAACGGCGTAAGTCGGGCTCATCGAGCAGGACCACGAATTCTGAGAGGTAGGCGTCGAGGTTTGGGAGGAGGCGATCGATGAACGAGAGGAAAATCTGGTCCGCCTTCGGAAAGTCCGTTTGCCAGGACCCCCCCCGGCCATAGAACCCGCCGTACCCGCTGTAGGCGACACGCGAGAAATAGAACTCTTGTGGCACACCGTAGACCGGAATTTGAGCAGCGTCGGCTGGGCTCTCTGCCAGGACCCCTGTTCCGAGCGGAGCCCGAAGATTGCCCAGAGCTCGAGACACACCCGTCGAACTCAAGAAGCGGGTCTGAGCCTTGGCGAGCGGGCCGGGACTCTCAATGTTCGTGGCCTCGGACGGGGCCGTCGCGTTCGTTGTGGCCGGCGGTGAGCCGAGCAGAACGATCAGTGCAACGGCGCCCACAGATGACGATAATGCACGCACCATACGCTCCATTTCCTCGTCGATGACACCTCATTCCAGCGTACGGGGCCGAAAGGGTAGCCGCGATGCCCTGACCAGGCCGGGATATCGGTACGTGCCTCCGACAGGATAAGGTCCCCCATGCCGGCGTCCGACTCGCACCGCCGGCCCGCTGAAGGCAGAGACGTAATAGCTTCGTAGGGTATACCGCAATGTCGGAGCGAAAGGCGCTCACTCAACGAGGGGCCGACATGGATCCCGGGACCAAGGTCTCCATCTGTGATTTCGCCATCTTCCAGCTAACCTTGATGATCGATGGGCTGAAGGAAGGCGCCGTTTTCGTGATGTCACTTCTGGCGTTCGGTATAGACCTTCTTTTGGACGCCACGGACCGCGGCGGTTTTTCTACAAGATGATGAGGGTCAGTGAGAGGCTAGACCTGTGGCTCAACCTCCACGGTGCGACGGAGGGGGGGAGAGGATCCGGACGGACTCCATGACAACCGGCTCGAGCGGGCGGTCCCCGGGCCCGGTGGCCGTGGTGCCGATGGAGCGAACCGTCTCAATCCCCTCGACCACCTTGCCAAACACCGCGTGCTTGCCGTCCAGCCAGTCCGTGGCAGCGAGCGTCACGAAGAACTGAGATCCGCCCGTATTAGGCCCGGCGTTCGCCATCGAAAGGACTCCCTCCGAGTCGTGCGTCAGCTCCGCGTGGAACTCATCGGGAATCGTGTAGCCCGGTCCGCCTTGTCCCGTGCCGTCGGGGCAGCCGCCCTGCAGCATGAATCCTGCAATCACACGGTGGAAGATGATTTCATCGTAGTAACCCTTCTCGACAAGGTCGATGAAGTTCTTCGTTGTCGCGGGGGCACGGCCCTCGAAGAACTCGACCTGGAAGTCGCCGAGGTTGGTCGCGAAGTGTGCGAGTCGGTTTGCCATGGTCATCCTTTGGGTTGAGGTGTTGGCTGAGGTCGAACCCTCTTCGGCCGTGAATCAGATAATCCCGAAAGAGTTTGACCGAGTCCAGTGCCGGAGGCTGTTGCTTCCGATCTGTCAGCCGGGCAGTGGCTTAGGCGGTGGCTTGACAGGCGTCTTGGGCCGATCCATCACGAGGCCTGCGCCACAAGTAACACAGATCAGCCAGATTCGGTCCCTCACGTAAGGGACATCGTTCCGTGGAGGGACGTCGGTACGATCGAAGCGGCCCTGACATCGAGGGCAAACCGGGGCGGACCCGCTGGCGAAAGCGGCGCGGATGTGTTCGACCTCATCTTGTTCGAGCTTCTTGTTCACGCGAAGGAAGTCTCACGAGAGCGTTTCAAGTTAGCCGGTTGTTTACAGCTAGCCAAAGGACGCCAACATCCGTCAAGGTGAACGATCACTCTACCTGGCAGCCCCCGCGGGAGGCGTGGCTGCACAACCCTCAACACTACAGCCGAGATGGGGGTCCCCCCAAACGAGCAACGGCGGGTGTGAAGGTCGAAAGACATATCGTTGCTCCTTGGTTGGCGGTATGCTATGGTCCCCGTGGTAACCTGAATCAGACGCGAGAGGCGTGTGGCGAAAGAAGCGATTGAAATCGAGGGATTGGTCAGCGAGGTCCTTCCCAACGCCCGATTCCGCGTGGAGCTAGAGAACGGGCATGAGGTCTTGGCGTATCTCTCCGGTAAGATGCGGCAGCACTACATTCGGGTGCTCGAGGGAGATCGGGTGAAAGTGGAGTTGTCGCCGTACGATCTCAGTAAAGGCCGCGTAACTTACCGTTACAAGTAGGCCCCCTTCAGCTGGACCCCCTTCAACGGGCTAGAATCGGCCGGCAATCAGGCCTGGGCTAGGTCCCTCAGCTGGTTTACCTAGTCGGGTTGCCCGAGCACGATCGTCTCGTCACCAACGTCGAGCCGGGTGGCGGCCGCAGGGTTGAAGACGAACTCCTGCCCCAGGGCTATCAACTCTTCCATCACTTGCCGACCAGTTCGCCCACCCCGCACAGGACAACATGGCTGTCCAGACGTTCTAACATGCGTGCCCTCCAGCGTTTTCTTCTAACGTGACCGAGGTCGAATTCCACTATGAATGAGGTGATCAGCGCGAACCAGACGCCGATCCCCGTGATACCGCCCGCCAGAAGAACCATCGTAAGGTCCCGGCCAAGCTCGGACA
>CAUZJF010000399.1:0-2588 GCA_963579975.1 Dehalococcoidia bacterium | reverse complement strand
GCGGTAACCGTGGCGCTGGGACTACCCTTCGCGCTGACCGGCGATTCGGCTCGGTGGAACGGCGTGGTTTCCCGCACGGCCGGAGCCGCCAGCCTCGCGTTCGGGTTCGCGTTGATGTCAGACATCGTCCTAGGCACGGCAATCGTCCCGTTCTAGGTAGGCCTTCGCGGATGGAAACGCACGACCGCCCTCACCGCTTGGTCGCTCTAATGCCGCGAGGGACAAGGTAATGACCAGATCCTCCGTGCCGCTGGCCGATATCCACGTTCACCTGTACGGTTCCATCTATCCCTCGGACTATCTGGAGTTCGTCCGCGACCGAGACGTTGACTGGGACCGCTACGAGTCCGCGTACCACGCTGCTTACGGCGTGGCGCGCCTGTCCGTGACATCCTCGATCGCCACAGGGCCGGTGAGCTCGGCGCTGAGGAGGAGTTCCACCGCCTGTTCGTCTTTGGAGACGGTGACGCGGGTAGCTTCCAGCGCTTTCAGGCGAAGATGAATATGATCGTAGGAATCGCGGGTGAGATCCGGACCTGGGTCCACAAGATTATCGGTGCACAGCGGCGCCAGTCGATCGGGTACGCAGAGCAGCGAGAGATGATTGGCGCGGGCGTGCAAGTTAAAGATCACCTGACGGCCATTCTCGAAGAGTACGCGAAATACGCCAACTCGGAGTTTGAACCGCGACTAACGCCCAGCCTTCCCAGGGGCGACCCATGGCCCTCCTGGGAGATTACTAAGGAGCTTCCCCTCGGCCCCATAGGATATAGCCAGATCGAATTGGCCGTCCGAGATGTCTACCAGATGCTCCATGTCTCCGATCGCATAACGCTCGTCGCCGACACTGTGCGCAACTGCGTACTCGATGAACGGCTCACAGAGGTCGACGCCGGTTACATTTGCTCCTCGTTCGGCCAGCATGCGGCAGAAGCGGCCCTCCCCACACCCAAGGTCGATAACGTCGAGCCCGCGCACGTCACTCACGGACTCCAGCATCCATGAGTCGAGCAGCCCCTCCGGATGTGCGTTGCGTCGGGTACCTACCCGCGCGATCCACTCGTCAGCGACGGAGGCCCATTCTGAGCGCAACTGCCGTTTGAGATCAGCGTTTCGGTTGTCGTCCAACACGACTTCTTCTCATGCGGGCCAACTCGCCGCGGAAATTGCGGAGGTGATCGAGGCCACCGACAAGGTTAGCTGTTGATGTGAGTCATCACAATAGGCCATCAGCTACGAGATTCGTTGAAGCTACTAAGACCTCTGTTGTAGAATGGCGACGACATTCGAGCAGAAATCACATGACTATAAACCCTATTGAACGCCTGGCGGGAATGAAGGACGTTGGCCCAGCGGCCTTTGGACGGCGCAGCGGCACGACCGAGAAGATCAAGTCGCACCTGTCGTCGAAAGGCTACGAGTCGATCGAAACCCCGATAATCGAGGACGCCGAGCTCTTCGTGAGGAAGTCCGGCGGCGAGTTCGTTAGCCGGATGTACACCTTCACAGACCCCGGCGGTCGGAGAGTCAGTCTTCGGCCTGAGTTCACGTCGTCGGTAATACGGCACTTTATCCAGGAGAGGGACTCCCTGAACCTCCCGGTGCGAGTCCAGTACGGCGGGCCCGTGTATCGCTACGAACAGGCTAGCGGCGGGGCTTATCGTCAATTCACCCAGGTGGGCGCCGAGCTTATCGGCGCGGCCGGCGTGGCCGCGGACGCAGAGCTCCTGTCTACTGCGTGGGCCGGTCTTGAAGCGGCTGGCGTCAAGAAACACGTAGTGAGACTCGGTCACATCGGAGTCCTACAGAGCTTTCTGTCCGAATTCGATCTTTCCGAGCCGGCAAAGCTGTTCGTAATAGGCAACGTCGACCGCCTGAAGAACGGCAAGGCTGACAGGGCCGTGCTTGTCGAGCAAGCCCGCGCCGTTGGCCTTCTTGCATCCGAAGGGACCCCTGGCCACGCGCCTCCGGATGGCGCCGACTACACGTCGGCAAAGAAGTTCATCCAAACCGTACTCAGCAGCGGCGCTGCAAGCCCTGTCGGGAGACGGACCTCAGAGGAAATCGTCGAACGGTTACTGCAAAAGGCGGGGCAGAGCAGCCAACCTGATCGACTGGAAGAGGCCCTGAACGTAGCGGGCAAACTCGCCCGGCTCAGCGGTGTGCCGGGCGACGTGCTGAAGCACGCACGAACCATCGCTGCTGAAAACGCACGAGCGAATGAAGCTCTGGACGAGCTCGAAGGGCTGTTCGTGGCACTGGAGAGCGACTGGGTCGACAGAGCGCGGGTGGAGCTGGACCTGGGGCTGGCGAGAGGCCTGTCGTACTACACCGGCGTGATCTTCGATTTCGTACACGCCGTCGATGGGCAGCAGATCGTCCTCGGTGGCGGGGGGCGATACGACGCCCTGGTCCGGGCCCTCGGCGGCGAGAGCACACCGGCCCTCGGCTTTGCATACACTCTCGAACGGGTCGTCGAAGCTGCTTCGACTCCCGTCGCGGACTAGGCAAATGCTCCGGCTAGCTGTCCCAAGCGACGGTTCCCTCCACGAGGCGTCCCTCCTCTTTCTCCGCTCGTGTGGTGTAGA
>CAUZJF010000398.1:0-2620 GCA_963579975.1 Dehalococcoidia bacterium | reverse complement strand
AATTCATCGACCACTTCCCGCGCGGTCGCCAGGTCATTCCTGGCGATAAACTGGTTCGCAACGGCCCGGTTGGTCTCGATAAAATGGAGAGCCGCGTCAGGGTTCTTTGCGAGATAGCTTTGGATGGCATCCCGGGCACGGCCCGGGTCCTCCTCGGTCAGGGCCTGAACAGCCAGGAGCCTGTGGGTCTCGATACGGTTCGGCGACAGCCGTGCGGTTTCATCTGTGAGCTCTCGCGCTCGCTCGACGTATGTCGGGTCCAAAGACTTGACGTTCTGGTAGAGAGCCGCCAGCGCGAAATAAATTCGCCACTCTTGAGGCTCCGCTTTCAAGCCCGCTTCGCCCTGTCGATCGGCCACCTCTAGCGCGAGCCGCTGCTCGTCCACGGTCATGTTGCTCCAGTTCTGGGCAAGCTGGTTGAACATGACCTGGCGAGGATAGTTGGCTAGCGGAGGGGCCGCATTGATGGACTCCTCGTAGAGGAAAAGCCTCTGTTCCCAGCTGATGGTTGGGTCCAGCGTTTGGATGATCGTCCGTGAACCCTTCAGAGGAGCCAGGTTGATGAAGTTTATTAGCAGCACAGCCACAACACCAGCGACGAAAATACCGGCCAGGAGCGATACGTCCGTCCCCAGAAGGCCCTGTGGTTCACGATTCTCGCTGGCCCGGCGTCCGGAGTCCGCAGCGTCTGCATCGGCGAAGACGCGGTCTTCGGAAGCCGCGTCTAAATACACCACGAATCCGAGAAGCAAGAAGTACTGAGCTACCGTTCCCGGCGTGTCGAACAGAAAGAGGTTTTGGACAAAGTAGCCGATCAGACCGACTCCGGCGAACAGGACCAATAGCTGGTCGTGAGGTGCAACAACTCTAACTTTGCGGGCGAGGACCCACATCATGTAGGCCCATATAGACAGGTAAACAAGGAACCCGCCGAGTCCTTTGGTGGTGAGCTCCTCGATCAGCTTGTTGTGGGCCTGGTCAAAGGAGACAACTCTGCCTCCTCCGATGATTTCCGGTGTTACATATCTATCGAAGCCGACGGTGAAGTTCTCCGGGCCCCACCCGAGGAGCGGTCTCGCCGCAAACGCCTGCATGCCGATAGTTGCCGCGTTAAGCCGTTCGACCAACGCCCGGTCTCCGGGACCGATCTTAGATATACGAGCGAGCAAGTAGTTACCGTCTGCCACCGCCTTGAACGCCGCCGTGTCGCGCCCGAGCGCCGTAAGAAAAAACAACCCGGCCACGACAGCTATCAACACCATGGCGGCAATCCGGACCTGTCTCAGCTGTCCCCATGCCGAATAGGCCACGGCCATGGTCATCAAGCCGGCGCCCAGGCCTATGATGGCGCCCCTGGTGCCGCTGAGTATCATTACCAGGACATCGAGCAAGATCGCGAAGATCCAAAACGCCCTCAACAACGTTTCGGCCGAAACCGTTTTGTCTTCCCTTGGTGTTCGGCTCCGAGCTCTTTGCCTCCAAACCTCATACCGACGCTGCCGTCCGCCGGCCTCGGCAGGGTTGGGAGTGGCGGGCTGAGAGGGAGTTGCCAGAGACCGGGCGAGCAGTCCTGAAGCGACGGCTACGTTGACCAGCATGTACGCCCCGACGTAGGTTGCGTTCCCGAAAGTGATGTCTATCCGGTCCGCGTCCGAAAGGTACGACATTAATTTGATGTCGAAGAACTGTCCGAGTCCGACTATGCCGATGAAGCAGCTTATTCCGAGATTGACGTTAAGCAGGACCTTCCAGTCGGTCCAGCTGCGAAAAACGGAAGTGAGCACAACGACGAACGCCAGCCAGTGTACTATGTCGACGAATCCTTGCATCCTCTCGTAGGTCGACCATAGACTCCGCTGAGGACTCACTCCCGCCAGCGAAGCGACAAGCACCACACCGACGTAGATGGCCAGAATGGGTATGAGCCACGAGGAACGAAGCCAATAGGCGGGAGAGCGGAGGACGAGCACCAGCCAGAACGCGAGCGCGATTTCGATCACGATTCGCGAGTAGATGGCCTTTCCGACCACGAAAGGGAAAAATGTCGGCGGAAGCGGGTCCGACATAACGACAAGGGGGGTCAAGAAGACCAGGCCGATAGCGACCTTGGTGACGATGAGGATCAGTCGTTCAAGCTCATCACCGCTGGACGCGACCTTGCTGCGGGTGGCCGCCATCAGTTTCCTTGGATGAAACGTATGGACATGTGGCAGACGATTCTATGCGAGCTTAGGGGCAAGGTCAATGATAGCAAGGGCCTCTGTGAGAGGTCAGTGATTGTGACGCCCCTTAACTGTTCAGCGGAAATGTCACCATGGAGACAATCACATTGAACAGGGAAGAGCAGCAGCGGGTCATGGTCTTGAATCGGATGGAGAGTAGAGAGTCGACGGCCGCCGCATGCGGTCAGCGAAGCTGTTCGTGAGCGGGTAGTTGCCCTTGCCGCCGGTCCGTACGATGGTGCGAACCACACGCACCTGAGTGAGTTGTTGGCCAAGCGCGAGGGCCTGTTCCTGTCCCGGTCCACCGTGCGGCGGGTGCTACTATAGGCAGGCATCAAGACGCCGCGCCGCCGCCGAGCACCCAAACACCGTCGCCGGCGCGAACGCTATCCTCAGGA
>CAUZJF010000397.1:0-2623 GCA_963579975.1 Dehalococcoidia bacterium | reverse complement strand
CCCCTCGTGCTCGGCGAGGGGATTCCGCTATTTGCTCCGGGCGCCACGCGCCGCGAATTCAAGACAGTGAGGTGCGAGACCTTCGAGACAGACCTGGTCCAGTGGCAGCTGGCGAATGGGTAGCGGCATCGAAGACAATACGCGAGAACGACATAGCCCTGATTTTCTTTACGACGACAGCTCGAGTGTCGATGACACTTTCGTTCTCTGGCGCAAGCAGACCGAAAAGTTTCTTGGCAAAAGAACAGCGCCGCCCGGTCTTAGAAGGTGGCTATGGAGGCGCTAAGCGCATACGGTGACCAAGTAGCGCGACGTCAGTCCCATAGTCCGGTGCTGAAGTAGCGCTCGCCGATGTCGTTGGTTATCGTGACGAGCCGGCCCCTCCGCGCTTCCCGGGCGATCTCGTAGGCGCCCTTAACGTAGGCGCCGGAGGACTGTCCGGCGAATATTCCTTTCGCCGCGAGGAGGCGCGTCATCCTCTTCCCATCATCGACGTCAACGATCACCATCTTGTCCACGATGCTCTCGTCGAAGGTGTCCGGGACAATGTGGCCCTGCCCCAGCGGCTTCAGGCCCTCGACACCGGGCCACTCGTCGAAATTGATCCCGATAATCTGAATCGCCGGATCGTGCTCCTTGAGACGCTTACCCACGCCGCTGATGGTCCCGCCGGTCCCGACGCCTCCGACGAAATGTGTGACTCCCGAAACCTGATGCAGTATCTCCTCGGCGGTCGTGTCGTAGTGGGCCTGAGGATTGTTCATGTTGCCGTACTGGTCGCACCAGAAGTACCGGTCGGGGTCGGCCTCATACCGCCGTCTGACCTCTCGGAGCGTTTCGTCGTACCCAAGCATCGGGTCGGTGTAGATGATGCTGGCTCCGTGAGCCTTCAGCCGCTTCTTGCGCTCCTCGCTGGCGTTGGACGGCATGACCAGCTCAACCCGGTAACCGAGGACCGCGCCGATCATCGCGTAGGCTATGCCGGCGTTGCCGGACGTGGCGTCGAGAATGGTTTTGTCCTCGGTCAGCTCGCCTGACAAGATCGACTCAACCAGCATTCGCAGGACAGGCCGGTCCTTGATGGAGCCGCCCGGATTCAGGTGCTCGAGCTTCGCGTGGATCTCGGCGTCGCCGATGTCAAGCTCGAGATCGAGCCGCACCGTAGGCGTGTTTCCGATAGCCAGCAAAGGAGGGTACCCGGAGATGAAGTCCAGGTATTCTTTGGATTGCACTTCTTCGTCCGTCTACTCGGTTGGTATGGTCGCTATGCCGGGCGTGGCCAAGTGAACGTCTCTCTGTCCCCTCAGACCCTAGTCCCTAACCCCTAGCCTCCACCTATCGCCCGCACAATCTCCACGTTATCACCTTCGGACAGGGTTACGCTCGGCAGCTCGTCGCGCCGCAGCACGGTGCCATTGTAGGCGACCGCGATGTTCCGTTTCCCGATCCCGAGGGACTCCAGGTAAGTTGGAAGGTCGGTCGGACCGTCCAGCCGGCGTTCCTTCCCGTTAACCTGCACCGCGATCATGCCAACGACACCCGCACGGCGTTGTTACGTAAGAACCACGCTTCCCTCATTGCGTCAGTCAACCGATTGGCGGCGCGGGCCGGGTTTCTGCTCTCGGTGATGGCCGTGATAACAGCTGCACCCGACACGCCCGCTTCAATTACCTTTCCGACGTTCTCTTCTGCAATACCACCGATCGCCAGACAAGGCACCTTTACGCGTTCGCCCAGCTCTTTCAGGAGCGAGATTCCCTGCGGCTCACGGTCAGGGTGCGACGAGCTCTGGAAGACCGTACCAGCGATCAGCAGGTCGGCGCCCTCTGCCTCTGCGGCTACACCTGCCTCGGCTGAATGCACCGATCTTCCAATCACCGTCTTGCGTTGGCCAATCCTCCGGACGGCCGCTAGCAAGCTCTCCTCAGGCAGGTGGATGCCATCTGCGCCTACCGCCACGGCGATGTCGGCCCGGTCGTTGACGAAGAACAGCGCCCGCCCCTCCGTGACCTCTCGGAGACGGCGCGCGAGACGGATGAGTTCGACGTCAGCTAGGTCCTTTTCGCGAAGTTGGACGGCCCCAACGCCACCGTCAACGGCAGCCGCCACCACATCTTCCAGCGGTCTACCCACGCACCGATGCCTGTCGGTCACCAGGTAAAGGAGAGGAAGGTCGAAGGACCGCAACTGTGCCTAGCTCCGAGCCACCGCGGCAGACATCCCGGCGCCGGGGCTACTCGGCGTCGCTTCGCCCTTTCGGTCGATGCGACCCGCCAGGTAGGCTGTTCGCCCCGCCTCAACTGCCAGCCGGAACGCCTCGCCCATGCGTACTGGGTCGTTCGCCTGTGCAATAGCGGTGTTCACCAGTACGGCGTCCGCGCCTTCTTCGAAGGCCTGCGCGGCTTCCGATGGGACGCCGAGCCCGGCGTCAACTACCACAGGCACGCCAGCGGAGGCGATAATGAGCCTGATTTCGTCGATGGTCAATATACCCTGACCTGTTCCGATGGCCGATCCAAGAGGCATTACCGTGGCGCAGCCGATCTCTTCGAGCTTCGTTGCGAGCACGGGATCGGCATGGATGTATGGCAGCACAACGTACCCTTCGTCGACGAGCTGCTTC
>CAUZJF010000396.1:0-2636 GCA_963579975.1 Dehalococcoidia bacterium | reverse complement strand
AGCTCCGTGGGTGGAACCCCGATGGTAGCACCGGGGACAGCTTGTCGATGCGAGATACAGGGACCCTGAGGACCCCTGCGGTTCCGTTTGGTCGCCCGCCGCGGTATTCGACGGGCTGCCGTAGCCCTTACTTCTGGTCTGTCTCTTCTTCGGAGGCCTCGCCGGAGGCTTCGGCTTCCTCGGTCTCCGATACGTTGGCCGCCTCGACGGCCTTCACTTCGGCGGTGGTGGCTTCCGCCGCAGACGCGGCCTCTGTTCCGGCATCCGCTCCATCCGCTACAACGCCAACGTGTTGCCCGGCTTCACCGGACCCTTCAGACTCCGCCGCCGCTTTCTCTTTTTCCGCCTCGGCTTGTTCCTGGAGGCTCACAAGGAATTCATCGGGCTCTGAACCCGATGGGTACACCAGGAGGGTCACCGTCGCGGTGGCCTCTGGGTGTACCCGGATGCCTAGCTCGAAGGTGCCCAATGCTCGAATCGGCTCGGACAGATCGACTGTCCTGCGATCGATCTCCCGGTCGGTCAACTCGGCGATCTTCTCGGCAACGACCGTGTTGGTCACAGACCCGTACAGCCGTCCGCTGGCCCCGGCCCTCATCTCGACGTCGATCCTGATGCCATCGAGCAGCTCCGCGAGGGCCTTCATGTCTTGCAACGTCTTGAGCCGTTTCGTTTCGGCTTCTTCGCCTAGCTTCTCGACCCTCTGGAGTGCATTACGAGTTGCGGCGACGGCAAGATTCTGAGGTATAAGGTAGTTACGGGCGAAGCCGTTCTTGACCTCTTTTACCTCGCCGCCCAGAGCAACCCCAGGAACGTCATCTAGGAAAACAACTCTCATATCGGAGACCCTCTGTATCCTTCGACTTCCCGCCCAAGCGAACCTTCGGATGAGAGCCAACAGACAGGAACGCTTGTTCTAAATGGTGCCCTTACCGGGCATCGCTGTCAGCAGGACCGACTCGCCAACGCACTTCGGTGGGGCGGGCCGATTATATCATGGAGTCCTCCCGCGAGACACAGCGAGGGTGGGGAATTCTGGGGCTTTTTCGGTGAGATTCTGACAAGTTGAGCAGACATCGAGGTACGTGGACTCGGTCGCAGCGTCGACTGCGAAGACGTTCGCTGACTACGGCGCTCGGGGAGCCTGGTTGGCAACCAGGAGGTCGCCTCGCTCGCCCCACTTGTCCAAGAAACGTCGATAGTTCTTCTTGCTGAGCTCTTCGCGCTCATCTTCTCCAAGCTCGCTCCACACGCGGTGTTCGTGCAGCCTGACGGGCACCGAAGCGTCTGCGACGATTCGGTAGCCCTTATCTTTGAAGTGAAAGCTATAGTCGAGGTCTAGATTGCGATAGAACCTGAAGGTCTCGCGCATCAGACCAACGACCGGCACGCTGCTTCGCCTGAACGCGAAACAGTAAGCCTGCATGGCGTCCATGTCGCCGCTCTCCCCCTCCCCATCGTGGAAGTGGTGCAGGTCTGAAGTACGCAGGCCGAAAGGCCCAGCCACACCTATGGTGTCGTCGTTGAGCATGCCCTGCAGCGGTTCCAGGAAATCGCCTACCGCCTCCACGCTGGGATCCAGAAGTGTAACGATCCGGCCGCGACTCAGCTTCAGCACGATATTGGCGGCGGCTCCCTGGCCCAGCACGTGGTCAGCGTGGGTCACTCGGACCCTTTTGTCCTTGGACGCGATCCCTTCGATCCATTCTCCCGTACCGTCTGTTGAGCCGTTGTCGAGCACGACCACCTCGACAGCCCGATCTCCGGCCCACCTGAGGGCGCTCTGGATACATCGAGACACGTCGTCGACGTAATTGTTCGCGACGATCCCGATAGTGAAATCCACAGCGTCGGGTTCGTCGACAGCCGAATCCACTTCGGCGGAGGAAGAGACCAGGTTCCACTCCTGTTGCCTTTTCTCCCATGCCGATAGCGGACGGACCAATGTTCCCGCCGCCGTGTCCTCGATAACGTAACCCGCCTTGGAAAGCTCCTGCCGAACGGCGTCCGCCTGGCCGTATAGTGGTTGCCGATTCTGAGGCTCCGCGGCTCGAGCTTGCACCCGCAGACTCTCCCTTCGGACCAAGGCGGCCTGGACGTCGTCGGGGACTCTATAGCTCTCCGATACGTTGTCGAGGCCCAGACCCAGGACACGATCGAACTCGCGGACAATGGCCAGCTTCGTTTGAGCAGGAAGATCGGAATGCGCCAGTTCCCAGGTCAAAGCCAGTGCGCCTGGCATGTCCAGATTGTCGTTAACGCGTTCCAGGAATCTGCCTGTCCATTCCACCCGAGCGTCGTCCTCGAATTCTGCAGATCCGGAGAGCGTCTCCCACTCCCATACCCGGTTTCTCAGTGACTGCAGCGCTTGCTGGGCGCCCCCTAGCGCCGTAAAGGTGAAGTTCAGGCGCGTGCCATACTGCGCCGTGAGACAGAGGTATCGGAAGGCCAGCGGTTCCACGCCTCGGACCTCGAGGTCCGTGATGGTGAATGTGTTCCCCATGGACTTGGCCATCTTGACGCCATCGGCGAGCAGGTGTTGTCCGTGGACCCACCGGTTGACGACGCGGCTCCCCGTGAAGCCTTCGCTCTGGGCGATTTCGGCCTCGTGGTGAGGGAAAACGTTGTCCACGCCA
>CAUZJF010000395.1:0-2647 GCA_963579975.1 Dehalococcoidia bacterium | reverse complement strand
AGCGGCAGACTGAAATCGAGGGTGGAATAGACGCGACGCTGTTCAACGACCGGGCCAACGTCGAGTTCACGTACTACAACAAGAACATCCAAGACGTGATTCTCCAGCGTGCACTGGCGCCTTCCTCGGGCTTCTCGAGGTCGATATTCAACGGCGGGAAGATCAAGACTTGGGGTGTGGAGGCCGGCCTGACCGTCGTGCCGTTCTTCACTCGTGACTTCCAGTGGACCACCCGAGCCACGTTCGGCCTGGACCGCAGCGTGGTGGAGTCGCTGCCCGTTCCACGGTTCACGATCTCGGGGTTCGGCTACTTCTACGGGAGCACCGTGGCTGAAGCGGGTCAGTCCATCACTATGCTCTGGGGCAACCAAATTGACCCAGCGACGGGCGAGGGCACGATCGGACCGATCGTGGACGCCAACGCCGACTTCCACCTCGGTCTCTCGAACGACCTCCAGTTCAAGTCGTTCAATATCTACTCCACATGGGACTGGCAGAAGGGTGGATGGGCCAACAACCTGACGCGGTTCCTCTTCGACCTGACACGGAACACGGAGGACTGCAACGACATCATCAACGGTAAGAGCGCCTGTGTGTCTCGGAATTTAGAGCAAGCCTCGAACACCGCCGTCTACTTCCAGGATGCCAGCTTCATCAAGCTCCGCGAGTTGACGGTCGGCTACGACTTGCCGACGGGCATGGTGGAGAGCCTTTTGGGCGGTGCCGATGCCATCCGCCTGAACCTTAGCGGCCGTAACCTCATTACGATCACGAATTATCAGGGGCTCGATCCCGAGGTCAGCAACTTCGGCAGCCAAGGGGTCGGCCGAGGCCAGGACGTGGCACCTTTCCCACCGAGCCGGAGCTTCTGGTTCTCGGTCGACGTGAGCTTCTAGGCGAAGTGGAGAGAATAATGAAATCGATGAGCATGAATATTCTGGTGATGGGTCTCGTCGCGCTTCTTGCCACGGGGTGCGGCACAGGCGATCTCACGGTACCTGACTTCAACAATCCGAGCGTGGAGGACCTGCAAACCAACCCGACGCCCGCGGGGATCGCAGCGGCGACGCAGGGCCTGTTGTTCGACACCCGCCTCACCGTGGCGGACATGGTAAAGTGGGTAGGAGCCTTCGGGCGCGAGGTCTACCCGATGGCCCCGACTGGCTCCTCCCTGCCCGGCAGCGTCCGGGACCCATGGAACCAAACGATGTTCGTGGGCACGTCGGTCTGGCAGGAGGCGTACCAGAACATCCGGAACGTCAACCTCCTCTTGGACGCGCTCGAGAACTCGGAATTGACGGCCCAGGAGAGCTCCGCAGTACGCGGGTTCGCCAAGACCATCCAGGCTTACGAGTTCCTGCACATAGCGGTGACGCGGCGGCGCTTAGGCGCGCCGCTCGATGTCGGCAGAGATCCCAATGACCCTCCGGCTGCCGTCATGGCGGAGGCGGACGTGTACGGCCACGTTGCGCAACTTCTGGATGAAGCAGTTTCGGACCTGACGGGAGGCGGGGCTTCCTTCCCGTTCAGCTTGACGAGCGGGCTCAGCGATTTCAACACCCCTTCGACGTTCATCCAACTGAACCGGGCCCTCATGGCCCGTACCGAGGTGTACCGCGGGCGATGGATATCCGCCCTCCAGGCTCTGTCCGAATCCTTCCTCGACACGAATAAGACCCTCAACTTCGGGGCGTATCACGACTGGTCGACGAACTCCGGCGACATGGTGAACCCGGCCAACCGTCCCGACCTGCTCTGGGCCAACACGCGCTTTCGCACCGAGGCCAAGCTCAGGCTGGACACATCGAAGGACCTGAGGTTCCAGACCAAGTTCAAGGACGTGCCACCGTATCAGCTGCTGGAGGTACAGTCGGATCTTCAGTTCACGTTGTACGAGGATCCCGGTACCCCCTTCGTGTGGGTGAAGAACGAGGAGCTGATCCTACTGCGTGCCGAAGCTAACCTGGGGAACGGCGACCTGGACCAGGCCCTAGTGGACATCAACTTCATCCGGGTGAATTCGGGTGGGCTGGAACCGTTGACGAGCACGGGTACGGCCGCGGCCCTCCTCGACGAGCTGCTCTACAACAAGCGGTTCTCGCTAGTCTTCGAGTGGGGACACACGTGGATCGACATGAATCACTACGGCAAGCTTCTGGAGATTCCCGTATTGGGCCCGCCGAGCGCGGATCAGCGTCTGCATGACGCTATGCCGTTTCCGCTCAGCGAGTGCTTGCCTCGGGAGCCGGACGTTCCGGCAGGCTGCACAGCACAGCAGGGGTTCCTTCCGTAGCATCGTCGCGTTCTCCCGAGCCGGCGGCGGGGTCCACTCGGGCCCGGCCGGCTCGGGATACGCACCATGACCTCCGGCTGGATTCGGTGGGAGAATACGCTCGTTCGGAGGGCAGTACACATTCTTACACCGGTCCAGTTCTCGCCGTCTACAGGCAGCCCCACGTCGTGCGAGGCGATCACCGATGCGGACCCTCCCAAAGGGACCCAGACTCTCCGAAACGGCGCCTCCTACGTAGCCGTTCTCCTTCTTACGGTGTCGTTTGCGGGATGTGCCTTGGGACAGCCCGCGGAGGATGGGACGGCTCAGCCCTCGGAAGCCGGGCAGCCAAGCTCTCTGCACGTCACGAACCGC
>CAUZJF010000394.1:0-2648 GCA_963579975.1 Dehalococcoidia bacterium | reverse complement strand
CATCTCCGGCGCATCGGGTGGCGCGACCGCGCTGGTAGGCACCGGGATCCTTGGCATCGGGATGTGGGGACGGGACGTCGTAGGTGGCTACGCGGACGTGGTGGAGTTCGTCGGCCTGTGCGACATCAATCCTGGACGCCTAGCGTTTGCCCTGGACGCCTAGCGTTTGCCAAGGAACACATCGGCGTCGATTGCCAGACGTTCACCGACTTCGGTCGGATGCTGGATGAGACCCGGTCCGACACCGTCATCGTGACGACCGTCGACGCAACCCACGACCAGTTCATCATCGGAGCGATGGATCGCGGGTGCGACGTCATCACGGAGAAGCCGCTCACGACGGACGAGGTGAAGTGTCCGGCGATTCTAGACGCCCAACAGCGGACCGGCAGAAACATCGTCGTCACCCACAACTATCGCTATGCGCCTCATCGCGCGCGCTTGAAACAGCTCTTGATGGCGAACCGAATTGGCCGGGTGACGTCGGTCGACTTCCACTGGCACCTCGACGTCTATCACGGTGCGGACTACTTCCGCCGGTGGCACGGGAAGGAGCGGTGTTCTGGCACGCTCTTTGTCCACAAAGCCCGCCATTACTTCGATTTGCTCAACTGGTGGCTGGATTCGGATCCCGAGGAGGTGTTCGCCACCGGGGCGCTCGAGTACTACGGATCGAACAACGCGTTCCGTCACGCCCAGTGCCGTGCATGTCCTCACCGACAGCGCTGTTCGCACTACTGGGACATCACCGAGAGCGACCTGCTCAGTCGGCTCTACGTCGCCCAACGAGCAGCACGACGGCTGCATCCGGGACGGCTGCGTGTGGGACGAGGAGATCGACATCTTCGACAAGATGGGGGCGCCGATCCGGTACGCCAACAGGGTCCAGGTCAGCTACTCGTGCACGACCTACTCACCGTACGAGGGCTACCGCATCGCGTTCAACGGGACGCAGGGACGCCTGGAGGCGTGGATCAAGGAGCGGCAACCGTGGGAGGTCGACCGCGCCGACGAGATCCGGGTAACCGACAACTTCGGGGACACCGACGCGATCCGGATCGAGCATGGCGACGGCGGCCACGGGGGCGGCGACACCCGGCTGCACGACCGGCTTTTCAGGTTGCCCGACGCGCCTGACCCCTTACGGCAGGCGGCGGGCTTTCGTGATGGCGCGATGGCGGTGCTGCTCGAGGTGGCCGCACGCAAGAGCGCACGCTCGGGGCAACCGGTGCGTATCGCGAGCCTGACGTCGCTGACACCACAAGCCGTTCGGGTGCGACCCTGGCCGCCAGCCACCAGCAGCCGAAGGAGATGGGCTATCATGCCCAGGACGATCCCGAGTTCGACAAGGAGGTGTGAATTGGCGAGTTTCACAGAGCGGATAATCGGCGCGGCTAAGCTCGACTTGCGGGTCTATGAAGAAGTGGAGGCCGACACCGGTGCCACGCGCCAAGCTATGGGCGTCGTGCTCCTGTCCAGTCTCGCTGGTGGGATCGGATCGGTCGGCTTGGGCGGCGGAGGCCTTGGCGGGGTCGTCGTCGGCGGGATCCTGGCGTTGCTCGCGTGGGTCACCTGGGCTTTTCTGACCTACGTCATTGGCACCCGGCTGCTGGCAGAACCCCAAACGCACGCCGACGTCGGCCAGCTGATGCGGACCCTGGGGTTTGCCCAGGCACCCGGTCTACTTCGCGTCCTCGGGGGCTTCCCCGGGGTGGGTCCTCTTGTCTTGAGTATCGTCTCGGTTTGGATGTTGGTGGCCATGGTGGTGGCCGTTCGTCAGGCCCTGGACTACACGAGCACCGTGCGGGCGGTGGGTGTGTGTCTTGTGGGATGGGTGCTTTCAATCGCGATTAGTGTCGTCTTCCTGCTCTTAGGACCTGGTGTGAGTTAGCAGCCCGTGGTGAAAGTCCAACTGCATTCGACTGTCGATGCATCTCGGCTTCAGCGGCGCTGGGCGTTGTCCACGATGGGTCAAATACTCCCGGCATGCTCCCTCCTCGCGCCTTGCGCGGCGGGCGCCTCGACGGTCTCGGTACCACGCTGGGCTTTCACCACGGGCTGCTAGCTAGCACGCTGTTGCGCCAGCCTTTGGACTCGGCTACGGGATTGGCACCCGGGCCTGCAGAACCCCGAGCCAGTTCTGGACGACGTGGATCTGAGTCAGGCTCTCTTGGGTGTCACGGCGCGAACCGATCGGGGATGTTCTTGATGGCGCCGTCAGCCGTCCACAGTGTGTAGCACTGCTGACAGTAATGTTCGCCGGAGTCGGTCTGCGGTAACGCCTGCCAGTCGTGAAGACCGCACTTCATCCAAGTCTTCCAGCGATCTCCACCGAGGACATCCGCCGCCGTCTTGATTTCGTCAATGGTCATTGGTCCTCCTGACCTTCCTGCGCTAGCATCTAGCTACTTGACCTGCCCCCCTTGATTAGTCCACTTAGTATGAGAGAAATCGAGTCAGATGTCCCCTCCCATCAGCCAGCCCGTTCTGCGGTCTCCGTCACCACCACGAGCGCCAGGTCCTGATCGGCGATGACCGACCGCAGGCGGCGATTTTCGAGCTCCAGGGCCTTCAGGCGCTTCAAGTGATCCACGCGTAGCCCCCCGTATTCCTTGCGCCACCGGGAGTACGTCTGCTCACTCGTGCCG
>CAUZJF010000393.1:0-2650 GCA_963579975.1 Dehalococcoidia bacterium | reverse complement strand
GGCCCCCAGCGTCGCGTCCACAACCTTAGGTGGCGACGACGTTTGAATCGCACGCTCCGGATCCTTGAGACCGTGTCCGGTAAGTGTGCAGACGACGACGCCCTCGCGCGGCAGCGTGTCCGCACGCCCACACTTCAGCAGCCCCGCCACGGACGCCGCCGAGGCCGGCTCAGCAAACACACCTTCTCGGCTGGCGATCAGCTGATACGCCTCGATGATCTGATCGTCAGTCACCTTATCGATTTCACCGCCGGACTCGTCACGAGCTCGAATCGCCCCGTCCCAGCTCGCCGGATTCCCTATGCGAATTGCCGTCGCCAAGGTCTCGGGATGCTCCACCGGAGCGCCGTCGACAAGTGGAGCCGCTCCCGCCGCTTGAAAGCCCATCATGCGCGGCAGCCGCGTCGCCTGTCCGAGTTCCTTGTAGGCCTGGTAACCGAGCCAGTGAGCCGTGATGTTGCCGGCGTTACCGACCGGGATGAAATGCATGTCCGGAGCGTCGCCGAGAGCATCCACGATCTCCCAAGGGGCGGTCTTCTGACCCTCTATACGATACGGATTGATCGAGTTGACGAGCGTCAGGCCCATACCCTCCGCCGACTGTCGGACCAGCTCAAGCGCCTGGTCGAAGTTGCCACGCACCGCCAGCACCTGCGCTCCGGCCATCACCGCCTGCGCCAGTTTCCCCATGGCGATGTTGCCGTCCGGGATCAGCACCAAACAGGGCACGCCGGCCTGCGCCGCGTAGGCGGCCGCCGCCGCGGAAGTATTCCCTGTCGAGGCACAAACCACACCGCGCGTCCCCTCCTCCATGGCTTTCGAGATAGCCATGGTCATCCCACGGTCCTTGAAGGAGC
Source organism: Dehalococcoidia bacterium (assembly GCA_963579975.1). Classification (GTDB taxonomy): domain Bacteria; phylum Chloroflexota; class Dehalococcoidia; order Lucifugimonadales; family CAUZJF01; genus CAUZJF01. Next base: position 1,793 of record CAUZJF010000393.1, on the reverse strand, counting down.
CCGTCGGATTCGCACCGTCGTATTTGAGATAGACCTTCAACCCCAGAGGCTTTCCCGCAAGCTCCGCAAGATGTGACTCCACGTGCTTCGCACGTAGCAGTGGCGTCCCACCCTCCTGGAGAGTGATGATCGGAGTCTTGTCGGACACCGGGAGGTACTTGCCGTACCGCTCAATCAAACCCTGCTTCGGGGTCCCCGCTTTCGTCTTCATGGTTCCCCGTCCTCGATCCGAATTCTGGTGGCTGGTTGCTGGAGAAGCTCCGCATCTTCGAGATCTTTCAATGCCTTGCTGACGACCTCGTCGGCAGCAGCGTGGGTCATAAAAACCACGGGCACGACCTTCCCCATCTTCGCCTCCGTCTGGTGGATACTCGAGATACTGATCTGTCTCATACCAAACAGAGAAGTGATCCGCCCCAGCACACCCGGCACATCGAGTACCATCAAACGAATATAGTGCCGGGAGACTACCCGTTCGATGGGAACTAAGTTCGGGGAATCATTGACCGGGAGGGCGATGCTTCCGTCGCTGCGCGCGGCCCGCACTATGTCTGCGACGACGCTGGAAGATGTCGGCAGCGCGCCGGCCCCCTTGCCCGAGATCATCATCGGTCCGACGGCATCGCCCTTTAGCTCTACCGCGTTGTTCTCGTTCTGAACACCCGCCAGGATGCTTCCCTCTGGGATCAGCGTCGGATGGACCCGAAGCTCCCACTCTCCCTCGCCGCCAAGCTTGGCCAACGCGAGGAGCTTGAGCCGATAGTGAAACCGCTGCGCCACCTCAATATCCTCAGCGCCAATCCGCTCAATCCCCTCGGTATAGATCGCGGTGGCCGGGACGTGCGTGCCGGTGAGGATGCCCACGAGAAGCGCGAGCTTGTGTGCTGCGTCGTCGCCTCCAACATCTAAAGCCGGATCGGTCTCCGCGAAACCCTTCTCCTGGGCCAGCGCCAAGGCTGCAGAGTAGTCCGCACCACCACCGTCCATGCAGGTCAGGATGTAGTTACAAGTGCCGTTGAGGATGCCGGCAAGCTCGGTAATTTGATTCGCGACCAGACCATTCTGAAGCATGTCGACGATGGGAATCCCACCGGCGACACTGGCTTCGTAGTAGACGCGCCGGCCGGCCTCGATCGCCGCCCCGAAGATCTCTCTACCGAAGAAGGCCAGCGCCGCCTTGTTCGCGGTGACGACATCCTTGCCATTTCGCAGCGCCGCGACCATCCAATCGCGGGGCTCCTCCGTCCCACCGGCCACCTCGACGACGAGATCCAGATCATCGGCACCAACGACGCGGTCCACGTCGTCCGTCCATTCCACCTCAGGCCCGACGAGACCGGCGACGTTAGGGCGTGGTCGCTCCAGGTCACGGACGGCGATGCGACGGACTCGCAACGCGCGTCCAGCGCTACGTTCGAGCGCCGCTCGGCGTCGCGAGAGGAGCTCGATCACGCCACCTCCAACCGTGCCGCACCCAATCAACCCGATATCGATGACTTCTTTCATGACGCACTATCCAAGTACCCGCCGTACTCCAGCGCGACGGGACGCCACACGGAAAAACTCGTGAACTCAATAGTCCTTGTCCACGCCTTCAGCAGCTTTTACGTCCTTTATTGGGGTTTTCATACGATTTCATGGCTCACCCCCTTCGAGAAAGAGCGAGCTTGGTCCTGGGCAACGCTACCCGGTGCCCTCAGTTCTACGACGCCAGTGCCTGTAAGCACCAGCACAGTCGTAGCTTAGCTGCCAGGATTCGGCGCCGCGACGACAGTCGTAACGGGGGGTCCCGA
>CAUZJF010000392.1:0-2660 GCA_963579975.1 Dehalococcoidia bacterium | reverse complement strand
GTCCCTGAGGCCTCGGCGGTCTGGAGAGTTGGGGGGAGGTCGTGCGCGTGTACGACGTTGCTGTCGCACACCAGGACAGCTCGCTCGACAGTGTTCTCGAGTTCCCGGACGTTGCCGGGCCAGTGGTAGGACATCAGCATGTCGATGGCCGGTGTGGAGATTCGCTTGATGCTCTTGCCGTGCTCGGCCGCGTATTTCTCGAGGAAGCTGTCGGCTAGGAGCAAGATGTCAGTCTTTCGCTCTCGGAGTGGAGGCACGAAGATGGTAAAGACGTTCAAGCGATAATGCAGATCCTCTCGGAACGTCTTGGCCGCGATAGCCTTCTCCAGGTCGGCGTTGGTCGCGGCGATGAGCCGAACGTTGGCTTTGATCGTATCGGTCCCGCCGAGACGCTCGAACTCCTTCTCCTGGAGCACCCGGAGCAGCTTGACCTGGGTCGAGAGATTGATGTCGCCGATCTCGTCGAGAAAGAGGGTTCCGCCGTCGGCAAGCTCGAAGCGTCCCTTCTTGCGGGTCGCCGCGCCGGTAAAGGCGCCCTTTTCATACCCGAATAACTCCGACTCGATGAGCGAGTCTGGAAGCGCCGCGCAACTAACCTTAATGAAGGGTTTCTTCGCGCGTCGTGAGTTGTAGTGGATGGCGTGGGCGATCAGTTCCTTCCCGGTGCCTGACTCACCTCGGATCAGGGCAGTCGTATTCGTCGTCGCCACACGGGCGATCTGTTCGTAGACCATCCGCATGGGGCCGCTGGTGCCCACAATGTGCGAGAAGTCGTATCGCTCCTTGAGCTCTTCCTTGAGGTGCACGTTTTCGTCGAGGAGCCGCTGGCGTTCGGCCTCGACCAGCTGCTTGACCCGCAGAGCCTGCCCAAACATCGTCGCGACGACGAGAAAGAGTTGGAGGTCTCGCTCGTAATCGCGGCCCTTCTTGAACGGCAAGTCGACGTTCATGGCGCCGATCGGTCTTCGCTCGCCTGGAATCGGGACACAGAGAAACGTCGTTTCGGTGGTGCCGACATTTTTTCGCCGACCAGTTCGGTGCAGGAAGGTGGGTTCCTGGCTGATCTGCGGAACGACGACCGGGCGACCGCTCTTGACGACCTGCCCAGTGATGCCCTCGCCGACCTTCCACGTGGCCCGTCGTCCCGCCGCCGCAAGTCCTTCCGAGGCTTCGATCTCCAGTCGGCCGGTGTCGGGATTCTGCAATATCACGGAGGTGCGAGATACCCCGTAGAGGTCTCCGAGGATCTCGAGACCTCGCTGAAGCCCGGCGCGTGGGCTTCGAGCGGCGGCCAGCGCCTTGTTCACGTCCACAAGCGTGGCCAGAAAGGTGGATTCCGAAGACGACGATGAGTCCTTCTTCATGGCTGGCATCGGAAGGAGGCGATCACGGGACGCCTGCGCTCACAGCGGCGCCGGAAGCGTGGATGCACCCATCAAAAATGTGTCGATTCCTTGTGCGGCGCTCCGACCCTCGGCGATCGCCCAGACAATCAGAGACTGTCCGCGCTGCATGTCGCCCGCGGTGAAAACGCCAGGGGCGGTGGTCATCCACTGGTCGTCTCGCCACACGTTGCCACGCTCGGTCAGCTTCACACCGAGCTCCGAGAGCATCCCGTCCCGCTCGGCACCCAGGAACCCCATCGCTAGGAGAACGAGGTCGGTCTCCATCTCGAACTCGCTGCCCGCGACCTTGTTGAGCGACATCTGACCGTTCTCCCGCTGCATCTCCACCTGTGTGCCGTGTAGCGCGCACACGTGGCCGTCAGCGGTGCCGGAAAAGCGCTCGGTCGAGACGGCGTAGACTCGGTCTCCGCCTTCCTCGTGTGCCGGGGAGACCCGAAAAACGTTTGGCCAGGTCGGCCAGGGGTTGTCGGCGGCGCGCTCGGCCGGCGGGCGCGGCAGGAGCTCGAACTGTGCGACCGACCGAGCTCCCTGCCGATGTGCGGTACCCAGACAGTCGGCGCCCGTGTCACCCCCACCGATGATCACCACTCTTTTCCCGGAGGCTGAAATAATGTCCTCCGCCGGAACCACGTCGCCTTCACAGAGGCGGTTCTGCTGGGTCAGGTACTCCATCGCGAAGTGAACGCCCTTCAACTCGCGACCCGGCACTGGGAGGTCGCGGGGCCACCCGGCCCCGCCGGCCAGAAGCATGGCATCGTGACCGGTGCGAATTTGATCGGTCGAGAGGTCCACTCCGACGTTGACGCCCGTGCGGAAGGTCACCCCCTCTTCTTCCATCACGGACAACCGTCGAGACAAGTAACGCTTTTCCATCTTGAACTCAGGGATGCCGTAACGCAGCAACCCCCCGACCCGGTCGGACTTCTCGAACACCGTCACGGTATGGCCCACCCGATTGAGTTGGTCCGCCGCGGCGAGTCCGGCCGGTCCGGAACCGATAACGGCCACCGACTTGCCGGTTCGTGTGGTCGGGACCTGGGGGCGGATCCAGCCTTCCTCGAATGCCCGCTCAACGATTGAGAGCTCGATCGACTTGATCGTGACCGAATCGCCGTCAATCGCCAGCACGCATGAGCCCTCACAGGGTGCTGGGCACAGACGCCCCGTCCATTCAGGGAAGTTATTCGTCTTGTGCAGCCGGTCGATCGCGGCTCGCCAGTTCCCGCGATAGACGAGATCATTCCAGTCCGGGAT
>CAUZJF010000391.1:0-2666 GCA_963579975.1 Dehalococcoidia bacterium | reverse complement strand
TCGAGATCACGCCGAGTTCGCCACTTTTGTCGTTGATATTGACTATGTCGGTTACGCCCAACATGCGGGCTGCCTTCTCGGCTTCCTCGACATTAGCGAGACGTGTTTCCGCGGGTCCAAGGTCGACGGAATCCTTCTCGTCGTTGCCGATCTGAACGACGTAGACCTTGAAACCGTCGTCGATGAAATTCGCTAGCGTGCCGCCGCAGGCGAACAGATAATCGCCACTGCCGGCAGTTACGACGAGGATACTCTTCGTTCGTTGTGCCGTCAGAGCCAACGGGAGCACGAACATCAGAAGCAAAACAATGAGAATTCGTCGCATCAACATCGGCAGCCTCGCGAAGCTCGGTCATTGTAACAGCCAATCGATCGGAGCGCCGCTGCATGGCCCGCGTGCCGCTCGTCAGGGTTTGGAGGTCAACCGAGTCGTAGTGCCGATTTTGATACAATGGCCGTCCGGTTCGGCCAACAGGTAATGTCGATGGTAATGCAACGATTGCTGCTGCTAGCGGGCCTCAGCTTGGCGCCGCTGGGCGCCCAAGACGCGGACCTCCTGCCCACCGGCGAACTCCCGCCCGGCAAGGCCATCCTCGTCGGTCAGCCGCACCACGACGATCACACCACCGACCACGGCTTCGCCGGCCTGATCGCCCGCTTCGTCGACGAGGGCTACCGCGCCATCTACGTCCGTTCGACGAACGACGAGAAAGACGGCCCGCACGGCTACCCGCGCAACGACATCATCAACATGCGTGAGACCGTGGAGGCCACCGCCGGCCTCGGCATGGAGAAGGTCGTCCCTCTCAACTGGCGTAATAACTTCGAGACCCCCGGCCCGTTGAACGAGCTGCGCGAGCAGTTGATTTTTCTGATTCGCAAGTACAAGCCGGAGATCGTCATCGGGCACAACGCCTGGGAGCACTACCAGAAGAACCCCGGCCATCGAAGCGCCTCCTGGGCGCTGGAAGAGGCCTTCTGGCTCGCCGGGCATCGCAACGTCCACCCGGAGCACTTCGAGCAGGGACTGGAGCCTCACGAGGCCTCGTACCACTACGGCAAGGCGCGACTCGACTGGGGGCTCGGCCACACCCCCAACATCGTGATGGAGTTCAATGCCGAACAGCAGAGACGGAAGATAGTCGCCTATCGGTTCAGCGAATACGCGGCAAGCCCGGAGCAAGCGCGGTCAGTACGCGCCGACCTGGCCCGACGCAATCTGTATATGCCGGAATTCGAGGGCCTGGATGACGAGGCTGCCGGTTTCCAGATCTCCGACTGGTGGATGGACTACGTCTCGCGCCTCCACGGCTCCTACGCCGGGGTCGCGTTGGGCGAAGACTACTACTTCATGGACGAGTTTTACGACCTGCCCGGCCTGCAGCCTTACCTTGAGCGCAATGCTTCTGGCGCTCAGTCTGGCGGGCGCTCAGAATAAACAGCCACACGCCCTCGTCGCCCCCGACGAGATGGGTAGCGGAGGAACTTCAGTGCGGCTGCTCGGTCGAGGCTCAGATCCTGGGCCTTGTAGGCGACACCCATTCCGCCTTCACCGAGCTTCTCGGTGATGCGGTAGTGCGAAACGGTCTGTCCGATCATAGCTCCCCTTAGCTGAGGGAATTACACCGCCGCGGGGATCACTGTTGGTAACAACCGATGTCACGAACTATGACATTGTCTTGCGTCTAGGTGCTTGAGGCGACTCGGTTTCGCGTTAGCCGACCTCCTGTTGGGGGATTCCTGAACGCACCGTGTTGAGTGCGAAATCATTTCTCAATACCTACCGCAGGGGGCAGCGTGGCGAGTTCTTGATGTGAACTCGGCAATGACCCCTGCACGACCTATTCGGGTCCGGTTCGCTCTGCAATCACAGTCGTATGCGCTAAATCCACGACCCAATGTAAGACTCTCGAATTCCTCTTAGCGTTTTGCAATCTATTGATATAACCGGACTTAGGTCACATTTCAAGCAGACTCCGACAGGTAACGAATCCGACAGTGGCAACATCCCCATCACGGATTGTTAATCCGAGAATCGTATGTCAGAGTCGTGAGGTTTCCAGGACATGGGATTCTACATGTCGGTGGGGGACGTATCCGATACGAGGCGTGGAGACGGGCCCAGGTTGATCTCGCTCTATTGGGCCAGATGGGCCACTTGGGCCACAGATAGATAGGTATATAGGGGTCTGTGAGAACGGCGGAGAGAAACTAAACCACAGACCATCTCGCCATAACCCCATGAGTCGGCCCTTTTTGCTCCTGCTCGGCACACCGTAACACTATCTGCTCCAACAGCCCGATCACGGCGCGGAATCACAGGCCGGAATCCCCCCACAGCACCCAGTGCCTTGCTCCAACTGGTCTAGTTTTGCTCCGCCCCTCCACCCCAAAACTGGTCTATTCTTGCTCCGCCGAAGTGGTCTAATGTTGCTCCGCCCTTGACAGTTCGGCGCATGATCGCTGAGGAGGACAATCGACGCAACCGGGTATTGTTGCTCCTGCTGTACGCCGGCGGATTGCGAGTCTCGGAGCTGTGTGGACTGCGGGCTCGAGACGCTCAAGCACGCGACACCGGCGGCCAGGTCACCGTCATGGGTAAGGGAAACAAGACCAGGACGGTCCTACTTCCTCAATCCGTCTGGCAAGAGCTCAAATCCATCTCG
>CAUZJF010000390.1:0-2666 GCA_963579975.1 Dehalococcoidia bacterium | reverse complement strand
TGGATGGCGTCCACGTGAATGACGCGAGCATGCTCGGGGGCGTGCGCGTTGCTCGCGGAATAGCTCACGATGGTGCCGATGCCGGAAGCGGCGAGTCGGTCGATGACGCCCCGAGCATACTGCGGCGGCACCGCGACGATGGCCGTGGTGATGTCCGTCGAGTGGATGACGTCCTCCAGGCGCTCGTCGGGCTCGACCGTCAGGCCCCGGATCGTCTGCCCAACTTGCCGCGGGTCGGCGTCGAAGGCGGCCACGATCTCGTAGCCTGACTCCGCGAGCTCCGGGATCGCCAGCGTCGCCCGTCCCAACCGACCGCAGCCGACCAGGGCGATCCGGTGTTTCTGCTCCGTGCCCAGTGCGTTCGTAAGAGCCTGTGTCAGGGCCCGCGGGCCCCGTTCCTCCTTGAACAGGCGGCCATCCTCTACGAGGAAATGCAGATGGGCCGCCGTTTCCCAGGCGGCCATCGTGCGGGTCTCCGGGCGCATCTCATCCCAGGTTCCCACTCTCCAGGCGATTCGAGCCGCGATCTCCTCGACGCTGCGAGGGCCGCCGGTTGTCGCCGCGAGGATCTCCTCCGCGCGCTGGTCGTGGTGCGCGATGATCTCGTCGATTCGCCCCCGTAGGTCAACGAACGAGTGTTCATGCGCTGGATGAACCATCGTCACATCGAGCTTGGCGAGGGCCAGATGCGCGTCGATAAAGTCCCGCAACGGGTTGCCCTCATCGCCGGGATAGCGGCTCACGTTGGGTGTCGTGACCGGCAGGACGTGGTCCCCTGAGAACAGCAGCTTGCGCTCCCGGTCGTGGATGCAGACATGGCCGGGGGTGTGTCCGGGCGTCCAGACAGTCCACAAGCCGGAGTGAGGGACGAGCTCCTCTCCGCCCTCCAGCAGCACATCGGCAACGGGCGGTGCGGTCTGTGGATCAAAGGCCAGGACGTAGGGATTAGTCGCGTCCGCCCGATGGATGGCCAGCCGGGCGCGGGTGAGCAGTTGTGCCCTGGCGGCAAGTCCAAAGTGGTCGATATGGCCGTGGGTCATGACGATGAGCGAGAAGTCGCTCGGGGCGATGCCAGCGTCCAGGATCTGTTCCTGGAGGGCTTGGAACCCCTCCTCGCTGTCCATTCCGGTGTCCACCATCACCCAGCCATCGGAGGTCTCGATCGCGTACACCAGCGTGAACCGCTCGCGACCGCCCGGCCTGATCGGGCTCGCCGGCATGGGGACTTTGAACTGGAAGACGCCCTCAGCCACTTGCGTTGCGCTCCTCGCCGACGATCACCGCCTGCACGTCGGGTCGCGGTGCGGGAGGAGAGCTGTCGAGATCCGCGGCTTGACGAGCGGCGTCACTGGACTCGCCGCAGTGAGCCCGAGGTGGGCCATCGGCCGGCGCGTGCCGCGCAGGCTCGTGCCTCTGGTGCGGCCGTGTCGGCAGATCGGAAGGCATGCCGGCTGCCGCACGCCGCGGTCAGGCAAGCTGGTACTGGTGGTAGTCCACGAACTTGCGTAACGCCGCAGCCGCACCCTGAAGCCCAAAGAGCGTCGGGACCCCGGCCGCCGTGAGCCGGCGGTAGTAGTCGTCCGTCAGGTCCTGGGGGGCGCGGGGATGGGAAGTGGACAGGGCCACCACGTATGGCTTCTTGGCCCTGGCCTTGAAGTCACACAGCAGGTCAGTGTCATGTCCGCGGAATATCGAGGGTTTGTCATCGCGGACGACGACCTGGGCCTCGTGGACGATGATGTCGACGTTGGGGTCGGCGTCTAGCACGTCGAGGACGTTGTTGAGGGTATCCGGGTCGGTGAGGCTCCTGCCCTCGATTGGGTTCCGATAGCTGCTGCCGACGACGTCGACCTTCTCCAGGATGCGCCGGTAGGACTCGTCGGCCAGGGCCGGCACTCGGAACCCGGCCTTGGTGAAGACGTTGGTCATCTCCGTGGCGTGGCCGCCGGAAAGAGCCATGAGGCCCAGCCTGTCTCCGGTTACGGGCGGCAGCGAGGTGAGCAGCTTGACGGTCTCCAGGAGCTCATCCGCATTCTCCACCTTGATGGCGCCGCACTGCCTGAGCATCGCGTCCCAGAGAGCAGCAGAAGAGGTGCGAGATCGAGAGTGGGAGGCCACGGCCCGGGCGGCGTCCTCCGTTTCGCCTACCTTCCACACGAGCACAGGCTTCTTCTCGCAGACCTGCCGCAGTGTGGTGAAGAACCGCCTCCCGTCGCGGATGCCCTCCAGGTACATGCCGACGACTTGGGTCTGTTCGTCCTGCAGGAAGTAGTCCAGGTAGTCGCTACTGTCCAGGATGATGCCGTTGCCCATGCTGACCAGCTTGCTTACCTTGATGCCGTTGGCCGTGGCACCCTTGGCGAAGCCGCCGGCCTGCGAGCCGCTCTGGGAGATGAACGCCAGGTTGCCGGACTCGCCGTGGTAGCCACCTAAGTTCACGCCGATGCCCGCCTCAGGGTTGAAGATACCGAGGCAGTTCGGGCCGACGATCTTCAAACCAGCGTCGCGGGCCATGGCTACGATCTCGTTCTCCAGGCGTATCCCTTCCTCCGTTCCGGTCTCGCCGAACCCGGCGGTGTACAGGTGCACGCCCAGCACGTCCTTGGCGATACAGTCCTTGATTACGTAGGGGACGACCTTGGCAGGGACGGAGACGATGACGTAGT
>CAUZJF010000389.1:0-2671 GCA_963579975.1 Dehalococcoidia bacterium | reverse complement strand
TCCTACCGCGTGTATGTGACCGCTCTGCTGGGACCCGAGAATCGCCCCGGCTCCCCGGATCTCGAGGTCTTTCATCGCGATCTGGAAGCCGGCGCCGAGCTCGGTGGCCGCCAGCATTGTCTTGAGGCGCTTTTCGGCCGCCTCGGTGATGCTCCTGGCCGTGGGAATCAGCAGGTAAGAGTAGGCCCGTCGCGCGCCACGACCCACACGGCCGCGAAGCTGGTACAACTGTGACAGCCCGAAGGTGTCCGCGCGGTTGACGATCAGCGTGTTGACGTTCGGGATGTCGAGCCCGGATTCGATGATCGTCGTGCAGAGTAGTACGTCCATCTGGCCGTCTGCGAATTCGAGCATCGTCTGTTCGAGCTGGTCCTCGTGCATCTGCCCGTGGGCCGTCGCCACCTCCGCCTCCGGGACCAGCATCTTTATGTAGCCGGCCATGTAGTCGATGTTGTAAACGCGGTTGTGGAGGAAGTACACCTGGCCTTGCCGGTCTAGCTCTCGCCTGATGGCCTCTCGGATGAGCTCGTCGCTGAACTCGGACACATACGTTTTGATTGGCAGCCGTTCCTCCGGCGGCGTTTCTATCGTGCTCATGTCCCGGATGCCCGCCAGGGACAGGTGCAGCGTTCGTGGGATGGGCGTGGCCGTCAGGGTGAGGACGTCCACCTCGCGCCGAACCTGCTTCAGCCGCTCTTTGTGCGCCACGCCGAAGCGCTGCTCTTCGTCGATCACGACCAGCCCTAGGTCCTTGAATCTGACGTCCCTCTGGATCAGTCGATGGGTGCCTATGCAGATGTCGACCGTCCCGTCGGCGAGCCCCTCGACGACGCCTCTCTGCTCGAGGTCGGTACGGAAGCGGCTCAGCACTTCGACGTTGATTGGGTAGGCGCTCAGCCGCTGGGAGAAATTGACGTAGTGCTGCTGGGCCAAAACCGTCGTTGGGACCAGCACCGCCACCTGCTTGCCGTCCATCACTGTCTTGAAAGCTGCGCGGAGAGCGATCTCGGTCTTGCCGTATCCAACGTCGCCGCAGATCAGCCGGTCCATCGGCCTGGGCCTCTCCATGTCGGCCTTGACGTTAGCGATTGCGTCGTTCTGGTCGGGAGTCTCCTCGAAGGGGAACGAGTCTTCGAGCTCGGCCTGCCAGGGAGCATCGGGAGCGGCTGCGTACCCTTCCGCCAGTTCCCTTGCCGCGTACAGTGAAAGTAGCTCTCCGGCCATCTCGCGCGTACTGCGTTCCACCCGGGCTTTGGCCCTCTTCCACTCCTGGGTACCCAGTCGAGTGAGCGTCGGCCCGCTGTCCATCGGCGCGACGTAAGGCGTTATGCGGTCCAGGTTGTCGATGGGGACGTAGAGCTCGTCGCCGTGAGCGTATTGAAGGATGAGGTATTCGCGCTCCCCCTGGTCCCGGTCCGTGTGGCCGGTCCCCTTGAACCGGGCGATGCCGTGCTCGACGTGGACAACGTAGTCACCCGGCGAGAGCTCCGAGAGTAAGGTCGCTCGGGCGGCGGCGTGACGTCTTCTGGGCCGGCGCTGTTTGGCGACACCGAATAGCTCGGCGTCGCTGAACACGGCCAGCTTCGAGCCGTCCAACTTGAGGACGAAGCCCTCGCTGAGCCCCGCTCCCGGCGCGTGCACCACGGTGATCGAGCCGGCGTCCGGCGGGCCGTCGAGGGAATCGCGGATATCGGTGTCCAGGCCCTGCTCGCTGAGAATCTCCCCCAGACGCTTTGGAACAGAGGTTACGGCGATGACCCGGTCTCCCGCGGACGCCATAGCTTCGGCCTGTTCCCCGAATACTTTGAACCTGCCAAACTGCCCTTGCGCCGCAACAAAGGGAAGCATCACAGTCTCGTCCTGGGTCAGGCCTTCAGCGCCCCACGCCGTCACCTCGAGTCTTCGATCGAAGCGGTCTATCCCGCCTTGCGCGTCTCCCCAGAGCAGGTGAGACGACGGAAAGCGGAGCGGGAGCTCGCCGCGCCGCTCCTTCACCGCACGGAGCTGATGGGCCCGCTCGTCGTTCGACCAGGCGGCCTCGACGACCTCGTTAGGGCGGTGGAGCACGACGATACCGTTCTCGGGGAAGTAGTCGAGCAGTGAACCGTGGTTGAAGAAGCCCGCGTAGAAGTCGACCTCCTCGACCTCACGGCCTTCGAGGAGGCTGTTGAGCTCTTCGAAGATACGTGCTTTGGTGGAGTCGGTGCACGGCGTCACGTCGATCCGCCCGATCCGTCGGTCCAGGTCCTCGCGGTCCGCGAGGCCTGGCAGTGTCTCCCGCGCCGGCATGACCGCCACCGAATCTACCATCTCCGTCGACCGCTGAGTCTCCGGGTCGAAGAGACGGATACTCTCGACGTCGTCGCCCCATAGCTCGATGCGTGCCGGACTGGACGCGCCGACCGGGAAGATGTCGATGATGCCCCCCCGGCGGCTGACGACGCCGGGGAAATCGGCCGTGGCTTCGAACCGGTAGCCCAATCGTCGCCACCTGTCGAGAAGCTCCTCCAATTCGACCTGCTGGCCCGAAGAGAGAGAGTGGATATTGGAAGTGAACGTGCCACGGTCGAGGGTCTTCTGCGCGATGGCGGTCGCCGAAGCCACCACCATAAGCCGAGGGGTCTCGACACTTGTGAGCGCAGACAGCACGCGGAGGCGCTCGTGAGTGGTA
>CAUZJF010000388.1:0-2678 GCA_963579975.1 Dehalococcoidia bacterium | reverse complement strand
GACGGATGCCACGGACGAAACAGTCCTACCAACGTTCGAAGATCTCCTTACTCGCTTCAGCATCAACCATCTCGAAGTCTGAGTTCGAAGAGCCACAACGGCAAGGCGTACGTGGGGCAGAAAAGCGCTCGTCGCTACCCTAAACCGGCAGATCCATCTGGTAGCGGTCCATCACCGGGTCGAACCTTTCCCTGAAGTCGTCGTCGGGCGGGGCCATTGGGAGGCGGGTGGGCCCGGCGTTGAAGCCGGCGCGGTTGGCGGCATATTTGATGGGCACCGGGTTAGTGACCCAGAAGAGCGCCTTGAACAACGGCAGCAACCGCCTGTGCTCTCTGGCCGCCGATTCCAGGTCGCCCTCGAGTATCAGCCCCATCATCGTCTTGATCTGGTCGCCAATGACGTTGGACGCGACGCTGACGATTCCGTAGCCGCCGACGCACATCACCGAGAAGGTCTCGTCGTCGTTGCCCGACCAAACCTTGAAGCCTTTCGGCGCGCCTTCGACCATCTGGGCGATCTGCACGGGGTCGCTCGATGCCTCTTTTACGCCGACGATGTTGTCGATCTCGGCCAGCCGCAGCGTCGTGGCCGCCTCCATGTTGAGGGCCGTGCGAGAGGGGACGTTGTAGAGCAGACCTGGGAGACTTGTCGCTTCGGCGATAGCCTTGAAGTGCAGGAAGAGCCCCTCCTGCTGCGGCTTGTTGTAGGCTGGGACCGTTAGCAGCAGGCCGTCGACTCCGGCTTTCTCGGCCTCTATCGAAAGTGTCATCGACTTTCGGTGGTTGTTGTCGACCGTCCCGGCTATCACCGCCGCATCGTCCCCGACCTCTTCCTTTACCTCGGCGAACAGCCTCAGCTTCTCTTCGTCCGACATCGAAGGCGACTCGCCCGTCGTGCCGCCGATCACCAGGCCGTCGCTACCGGAGTTCAGCAGCGCCCGGGCCAGCTTGCGCGCCTGCCCGTAGTCGATCTCGCCTTCTTCATCGAAAGGCGTGACCATTGCTGTCAGAAGGCGTCCAAACTCGACCATGGCTTACCCCCTTTGAGCCGGCATCAGCTCCCTGCTCAAAACCTCTTCGGCGATCTGGACCGCGTTTAGCGCCGCTCCCTTGCGCAAGTTGTCGGTAACGATCCACATCACGACGCCTCGCGGATGGGACTGATCTTGCCTGATGCGCCCGACGAACACCTCGTCCCTCCCCTCGGCATCGACAGGCATAGGATACACACTCGATTCAGGGGCGTCCATCACCTTCAGACCGGGCGCACCGGCCAGAGTCTCTCTTACCTCGTCTGGGGTAATCGCCTCTTCGAACTCTATGTGAACGGCCTCGCTGTGTGACACCATAACCGGCACCCGGACGCACGTGGCCGACACCGCAAGCTCCGGCTCGTGCAGTATCTTCCGGGTCTCGGCCACCATCTTCATCTCTTCAGTGGTGTAGCCGTTATCCAGGAATGACTCGACCTGTGGCACGACGTTAAACGCTATCTGGTGCGGTAACGCGATCGGCTCCGGCTGGTCCCCGGCAAGGACCTGACCCGACTGCGTTCGCAGCTCATCCATCGCCGCCGCGCCTGCGCCGGAAACGGACTGGTAAGTGGCGACCGTCACCCGACGGACATTGTTCGCGCCGTTCAAGGGCTTCAGTACCATGGCAAGGGGTGTCGTAGAACAGTTAGGCGCCGCGATGATTCCGTGATGGCTCTCCATGTCGTCGCCGTTCACCTCCGGGATCACCAGCGGGACGTCGGGGTCCATCCGGAAAGCGGAGCTCTTGTCTATCACCAGCGCGCCCTCGTCTACGGCCATTGGAGAAAGCTCTCGGCTCACCCCGCTCGAAGCGGCGATGAACAGGAAATCTACGTCTCGCAGTAGCTCGCGCGTCGGCTCCTCGACGACGACATCGCCGCCGTTGACCGTGATGATCTTGCCCCAGGACCGCTCCGACGCGCAAAGGCGCACGGAACTGACCGGGAAGCTGCGCTCCTCGATGATGCCTAACAGCACCCGGCCCGCAGCGCCAGTGGCCCCAATTACCGCGATTCTATAGCCGTCCATAGAGCTATCCGTGTTGGTGATCTAGTTGATGATACGCCGGAGGCACGAGTGAATCCAAGAGCACCAGTGGGTGAAGAAAGGGGCCGAACGGGGCGCGGAACCCCAAGGAGGAAGGGGTCGCGACCTGCCTAAAGCCCCATGATCTTGTCGAGGCCAACCACCAGACCCGGGTTCGCAACGACGTGCCGGATCGCCATCAGCACGCCCGGCATGAAGCTCTCGCGGCTGACGGAATCGTGGCGGATGGTCAGGGCCTGGCCCAGAGCGCCGAATACCAGCTCGTGATGCGCCACGCGGCCGGGCATCCGGGCGCTGTGAATGCTGACTCCTCCAAAAACACCACCTCGCGTTCCGGCCACGACCTCTTTTTCGGCTACCGGCGCATTGAAATCGCCGCCTTTGCCCTCGGCTGCGGCCTTCGCTATCGCGACCGCGGTACCCGACGGAGCGTCGACCTTGGCTTCGTTGTGGCTTTCGATGAGATCAGCGTAGTCGAAGTACGGTGCCGCTTGCTTCGCCAGGTGCATCATGACTACGGCCCCCAGAGCGAAATTGGGGGCGATCATGATCCCCACTTTGTGCTCATTCGCGAGGGCCTCGGCCTCACGAAGAGTCG
>CAUZJF010000387.1:0-2696 GCA_963579975.1 Dehalococcoidia bacterium | reverse complement strand
AGTGGCTCGCGGGTGCCGGGGCCTTCGGTTTCGAGGACGGCAAGCTCGAGTATCCCATCACGACGGAGATCACCGATCCCTTCACGGTCAAGCCGTTCGTCGTTACGTACTACTTCGAGGTGGACTTCGAGGTGGACGCTCTCCGCCCACTGTCGTTTCGCCACCAAATCGACGACGGGGCGGTCTTCTATCTGAACGGCGCCGAGGTCCATCGCTTCAACATGCCGGAGGGAGATGTCGCCGCGGACACGCTGGCCGTCGAACGCATCCTGACGGCGCCGGTGAGCGAGCCGGTGATCATTCCGGCATCGTTGGTGCTTGCGGGATCGAACCGGCTTTCGGTCGAAGTGCACCAGCAGAAGGTCCGCAACCGTGACCTGGTCTTCGGGCTCGAGCTCGTCGTCGAGGTCGGCGTCGTCCCGGGCTTGCCGGAAGTGCCTTTTCAGGACGGCAGAGAGGAGTGGGTCGAGCTCTACCACAAGGGTGAGACGCCGGTCGATCTGAGCGGATGGACGCTGGCCGGTGGCGTGGCATTCGCTTTCCCGCCGGGGACGCTGCTCGGCCCGGGGGAGTATCTCCTTGTAGCCGAAGACGCCGCGGCGCTAGCTGCCCAGTATCCTACGGCGCGTATTCTCGGCGATTTTTCCGGTCGCCTTGCCGATGCGAGCGACACCATCCGGCTTCTCGACGCCAGCCGTAATCCGGCGGATGAGGTCACGTACTTCGAGGACGGGCGATGGCCGCGCTTTGCCGACGGGCGCGGCTCCACGCTGGAGCTCCGCGATCCGCGCGCCGACAACTCGAAAGGCGAAGCGTGGGCGGCAAGCGACGAGAGCCTCCGCTCCACCTGGCACGAGTACTCCATCCATCAGCGAGCAGAGACGGCGCTCCCGCACGCGCCCGAGCATGCAGCGCTCGAGTTCGGTCTTCTGCACGCTCCGGGCGAATTCCTCATCGACGACGTCACTGTCGTCGAGAGTCCGGGCGGTGACTCCGAGACCACCCTCCTCAGCGCGGGCTTCGACAGCGGCACGGCGACGGGGTGGTTCCTGAGCGGCAACCACCAGCGGAGCGAAGTCATCGTGGATCCGCAGGCGGGGAACTTTGTCCTCCACGTGAAGGCCAGCGGCACGCATCACGCACCGGTGAATCCTGCCGGCGGGACCGACGGGAATCGCATCTTTACCCGGCTCACACGAGACGTCGTCGAGGGGAAGGAGTACGAGCTCCGTTTCCGGGCGCGGTGGCTCGGCGGAGGCCGCTTGCTCAGTACGCGGCTGTCGTTTACGCGTGTGGCAGAGACTACGATCCTTCAGGTACCTCCAGGCAGCGGTACTCCCGGTGCGGCAAACACCGTCGCCAGCGGCAACGCGGGTCCGACGTACGACAAGCTGCGCTGCGTTCCCACTGTGCCTGCTGCCAATGAGATCATGACCGTCTCCGTCGAGGCGGCGGACCCCGGCCAGATCGCTTCTATGGTGCTTTGGTATCGGACGAGCGGCGCCTGGGAGTCGACGCCCATGGGGGTTGCCGGAATGGGAGTTTTCAGCGGAACGATCCCCGGACAGGCGGCGGCGAGTGTGGTCCAGTTCTACGTGGAAGGGGCCGACCTAGAGGGCGCAACGTCCACGTTTCCGCAGCCGGGCGCCTCCTCGCACGCGCTCATCAAAGTGGACGACGGGGCGGCGGATCGATCCGGTTTGCGGAACAACTTCCGGATCATCATGACGGCAGCCGACAGGGATCACTTGTTCGATCCGGCGAACCGGCGCAGCAACGAACGCCTCGGTGCGACGGTGGTCTACGGAGAGACCAGCGAGGAGTCGGAGGTCTTCTACGGTGCCGGCGTGCGGCTGAAGGGCTTTGTGAGCCGCTCGAACGAAGGCCGTGGATTCAGCATCCGGTTTGCGTCCGATCAACTCTTTCGTGGTGTCCACAAACGCGTGGACATGGACCGAAACGGCATGCGCGAGAGCGTGATCAAGCACATCGCGAACCACGCCGGCGGTATTCCGAGCATGTACGACGACGTGGTCTACCTCGTCGGTCCGCGGTCCCAGGAGAATGGCCCAGCGCAGGCGCGCATGGCCGGTTTTGAGGATATCTATCTGGACGGCCAGTTCGAGAATGGGGCCGAGGGCACGGTCTACGAGTACGAAGTCATCACGTTTGCCGACGACACGAAAAACGACATCCAGGACTACGGAAGCGACCGGGAGGACTACCGCTGGACGTACCTCATCAAAAACAACCGCGCCCGCGACGAGTACAAGGATCTCATCGCGTTCGCTCGGGAGTTTGGTCCGGAAGATGGCGAGCTCGATCCAGAGGCGCTCGCCCAGGTGATGGATATCGATCAATGGATGCGGGTGTTCGCCTACCAGTCTCTGATGAGCGTCAGCGACGCGTACTCCCGCAGCGGGCACCACAACCTCAAGCTCTATGTGCGACCGAGTGACCGGAGAGTCCTCGCTATGCCCTGGGACTGGGACAATCACTTCGCGCGTGGCTTCAACAGTTGGGTCACCGGCGAGTCGACGGCCAACGTCAAGAGAATCATTGAGCTCCCTGCCCACCTTCGCGTCTTTTACGGCCACATTCAGGACATAATCGCGACGACCTACAACCGCGAGTACATGGAGCGTTGGCTGGCGCACTACGGCGACCTCCTTGGCGAGGAGTACACGGGAGCGACG
>CAUZJF010000386.1:0-2701 GCA_963579975.1 Dehalococcoidia bacterium | reverse complement strand
CGACTTCAGAAGATCGCCGATGAGTACGCTGCGGGTCCCGGCGCGTACTACCTCACGAATGGGAAGATGCTGGAGCGCGGGCTCGAGATGCTCGATCTCCTCAAGGAGGACCTTCAGAAGCTGGGCGCACGAGACCTGCACGACCTCCTCCGTTGTTGGGAGGTATGGGACCGCGTCTGGTGTCTCGAGGCGCACATGCGGCACATGATGTTTCGGGAAGAGACGCGCTGGCCGGGCTACTACTATCGCGCCGATTACCCCAAGCTGGACGAGGAGAACTGGAAGTGCTTCGCCAACTCGACCTGGGACCCTGCCACCAAGGAGTGGACCATGGTCAAGAAGCCCTATATTCAGGTGGTTTCCTAGAGCTCACTGATTTCCTTGTCATTTCAAAGGTCACCAAAGTAGATGCCAACAACGCCGGCGTCATCGTCTCCTCCACTGTCAGTCTCGCGGACGATCCTCGTTGTGGGCGCAGGGATCGCTGGCATGAGTGCCGCTTTGGAGGCAGCGGAGGCTGGCTACGACATCGTCGTCATCGAAAAAGAGCCGTACCTTGGCGGGCGCGTCGCTCAGCTCCACAAGTATTTCCCAAAGCTGTGCCCGCCCTATTGTGGCCTCGAGATCAACTTTCAGCGCTTGAAAAATAACCGCCTGATCCGCTTCTACACCCTAGCGGAAGTCGAAAGCATTTCCGGAGAGCCCGGTGATCTCGACGTGACGGTCACGCAGCGGCCGCGCTACGTCAACGATCGCTGCACGGCCTGCAATGACTGTGTGGCGGTCTGTCCGACGGATCGGCCCGATGCTTTCAACTTCGGGATGGGGACGACCAAGGCGATCTACCTTTCGCATCCGCTGGCGTTTCCGATGAAGTACGCGATCGACGATTCGGTATGCCAGCTCAATGAGTGCGCGCGCTGTGTCGACGTATGCACATACGATGCGATCGACCTGAACATGAAACCGCAGACGTTCAATTTGAAGGTCGGTGCCGTGGTACTGGCGACGGGCTGGAAGCCTTACGACGCGGGGCGGATCGACAACCTGGGCTTTGGCCGTTATGCCGATGTGATCACCAACGTCATGATGGAACGCCTCGCTTCGCCGAACGGGCCGACGGGCGGTAAGATCGTCCGATTGTCGAACGGCGAGCCGGCGAACAAGGTCGCATTCGTCCAGTGTGCGGGACAGCGAGACGAGACCCACCTTGGCTACTGCTCGGGGATCTGCTGCCTCGGCTCGTTGAAGCAGGCCACCTACGTGCGCGACCAAAATCCGGACGCGAAAGTCTTCATCTTCTACATCGATCTGAGAACGCCGGGGACGTACGAGTTCTTCGCCCAAAAGGTGCAAGCCGACCCCGGCGTGGAAGTGATCAAGGGAAAGGTCGGCCGGATTGTCGACGATCCCCGAACCGGGGAGCTGCTCGTGGAGGCGGAGGACATTCTGGCGCCGAAGAAGCTCCAGGTCGCGGTCGATCTCGTGGTGCTGGCCACGGGGATGGTGGCGAGCGCCGCAACCGGCCTGCCCACCGCGGACCTGGCGTGCGACAAGGACCACTTTCTACTACCCGACCAACCGGCCCCTGGTCTCTTTGCCGCCGGTTGCGCCCGGGGACCGGTGGACGTGGCCACGGCCGTGCAAGACGCGACGGCAGCCGCCGTGAAGGCGATGGGGGCCATTCACAGCGCCGCGCAGAGGCCTGGTGGATGAGCAAGAAGCTCGGTGTTTACGTGTGCGGCGGATGCGGCATTAGCGACTGCTTGGACACCGAAACGCTCGTCAACATCGCCTCGCCCGAGAACGCGGTATCGGTCGTGCGGACCTCTCCGGCTTTCTGTCTCGAGGATGCGAGACTCATTCGGGAAGACATCGAGCGAGACGGCCTGGACGGCGTAGTCATCGCCGCGTGCTCACCTCGCGTCAATACCGACGTCTTCGGCTTCGATTCTGCCTTCGTCGAGCGAGTGAATATCCGCGAGCAGGTGGCCTGGTGTCAGCCTCCCAAACACGAGGAGACACAGAGCCTTGCCGATGATTACCTTCGCATGGGCATTGTCCGGGCCCAGAAGGCGAACCCGCCGAGCCCGTACACCGACGCCCGTGAACGCAGAATCCTGGTCATCGGGGGTGGTTCCGCCGGGCTCGCCGCCGCCGTGAGCGCCGGGCGGGCCGGTTTCGAGGTCCTCCTCTTGGAGAAGGCCGCGCAGTTGGGCGGCTATGCCGCCCGTCTCTATCGGCAGTTTCCCAAACGCCCGCCGTACCGCGACCTGGAGCCCGTCGACATCGAGGCCAGCATTCAAGAGGCGACCTCCCTACCGAATGTCCGCACGCTGGTCGGGGCAGAACTCGTGCAGCTGTCGGGCCAGCCCGGACGCTTCGATGTGACGATCCGAACCGGCGATGGCGACGAGCAGGCCACGGTGGGCGCCGTCGTCGTCGCGACCGGCTGGGTACCTGGCGATCCCGCCAGGCACGAGTCCTACGGACTGGGCGCGTATCCCAACGTTGTGACCACGATGGCGGTTGAGGAGATGGCGCAGCAGGGGGTCATCACACGTCCCTCGGACGGACGTCCCGTGAAACAAGTGGCCTTCGTGATCTGCGACGCTCCCGAGGACGACGCCCATCTGCCGTATGGAGGGAACGTCTGGAGCCTCGTGGCCTTGAAGCAAGCGCTGTATCTTCGCGACCTTTG
>CAUZJF010000385.1:0-2710 GCA_963579975.1 Dehalococcoidia bacterium | reverse complement strand
AAGGGTGTCGTCAGCATGGTAGAATCCGACCGCCTGACCCTCGAGGGGCCGCTCGTGATCCTGGAAAGCAGAAGCACGATCCAGAGCATGGAAGGCGAGGATATGCCAGCTGGAGATCTGCAAGAGGGGGATATCCTGCTCATCAGGTTCTTCTCGGCACCCGACGGACTGCGGGCTACGCGGGTCCGGGTGGTCGATCCAGAAAATGTGCCGCAGGGCCGGTCAGATGTGATCGTTTCCCCGTTCCTGGGCCTTGTCGACGGAGATACACCCAACCCGAAGATGCTGCTGGCGGGTCCGAGCTTCACAGTGCTCGACGGGGCCGACCTGCGCGACGCGGAGAACGAGCCTATCGAACTGGAGCAGATCATACCGGGAATGGAGGTTCGGGTCACCGCAGAGCCCGGGCCCGATGGCGCTGTGGCTTCTCGTATCAAGGTCGCCGGGGGTTTTTCCGGCGACGCGCTTTTCGGAGGTGGAGGACTTAGTATCACCTCGACTTTTCCGGAGAAAGACGAGACGCTGGTGCCGACCAGCACGGTGGTCGAGATCACCTTCAACGAACAGGTGTTCGGTCTGTTCGAAGACGAAAGTTTCGATTACGGTCTCTTTCCCGAGCCCTTGGAATTCAGCGATTTGGACGTGACCCGCGACGGGAAGACCATCCTCGCCGACGTCGAACTGGAAGAAGACACCGTCTACCAGCTCTACGTGGCTTCCGAACGCTTCGGTCTCTTCACCCTCACCTTCACCACGGGCGAAGAAATGCCCGAGGGTGGTATCGAGGGACGCATGGACCTCGCCTCAGAGATCCCCTTTGACGCCATCCGCCCGGGCGAATCAGGTGTTTTTCTGGTAGGGGCCGACGACGATGATCCGATGGACGAGGAGTCCATCGTGCGCGGTGCGCCTTTAGAGCGAAACGGTTCCTATCGCTTCGAAAATGTCGAGCCCGGAGAGTACCTGGTCTTCGCCAGCGTCGTGGTCGAATTTGATGTTGACGAGGTCCTGGAACTCTTCGGCTTCTTCGACGAGGACGGCGACGGAGAACCGGATCCGATCCGCGTCGGTAGCCGCCGGATAGACCAGATCGACCTGACGATCGTGCCACCGGAGCCGATGGAAGTGCTGGAAAGTATTCCCGCCAAAGGCGATGTGAGTGTAGACCTGGAGACCACGATCGCCATAGAGTTCAGCGATATCCTGCGCATCGATCTGTTCGGCAACCCCGCGGTCACTGCCCACTTGTTGCCACCGCCGGTGGCGGGCAGTCTCTCGCCGGAGAATCTGGTCCTGGGCGATGACGGGTACACCGTATACGCCGACGTCGAATTGGAACGCAATACCACCTACAGCTTGCTGGTGCGCGGTGCCGAGACGGAGGATGGACTGGGTATCGACGAGCCTTCGGTTACCGTATTCACCACCAGTTCGAGACTGCCGACGGGAACCGTAGAGGGCCGTTTGGCGCTCCCGAAGGAGTTGGGAGGACGGGGGTTTATACAGCCTCCGGTGCAGGTGGCGTTGGTGCCGTTCCGTGACTTCGACCCGTTGGATCCCGACGTGGAAAATCTGGCGGTGGCCGCCACCCTGAGCCAAGACGGGAGCTACACGTTTGAGCATGTTACGTCCGCTCGTTACGTAGTCGTGGCCAAAGTCGGAGTCTATATGCCGCCCAATCTCAATCTGCCCAATCGCCTGGCGTCTGATTTCAACGTCCTCGAAGACCAGGGCCGCTTCGGCGGGAGTGCTCCTAACCACTACGTCGAGAGGAACTTCTTTGGGTATTCGGCAGACGCCAAGGGCGATCCACGCTCTGACGTGCGCACCGGTAGCGACGACGTGGACATACTGCTTCGCCCGGAGGACGTGCGCCGCGTAGCCTTGCGCGTGGTGTCGGTCGACCCGGCGCCGGAGGAGTTGGAAGAGGTATCCGAGGTCTTTGACCTCACACTCGAATTCAGCGAGCCCCTGGTGGTAAGGAGCAATTTCATCGAATTGGAGGCTGCGATCCGGCCCGAACCGCTGTCCGGGCCGATCATGGACAACGTCGAGGTAGAAGATGGTGGTCGGGTCATCGTCTTCCGCGATATCGAACTTGACCCCAGCGAGGCCTCTCGCTTCTCGGTGGGTTCTGCCCGCAGCACCTCCGGACACGGGTTGCAAGAAACCTTCAAGCTGGTGATAGGCACCGCCGCCGAGGACGTGGTTCAAGGCGACGTGCAGGGCACCCTCGAGCTTACGGGCGGCGAGATCAGTACCGCGATGGTTTCCCTCTATGACCCAGCAGACGATGAACTCAAGCCGCTGGCCGCCGTCCTGGTCGAATCCGACGGCAGCTTTCTCATCACGGGCGTGTTCGGCGGCGCGTATTCGGCCTATGCCGAGATCAAGACCGTATCCGGCGATGACCTGTTCTTGCTCCTGGATCAGGACGAGGATGGACAACCGGACGTGTTCGATGTGAACGCGGACGGTAGTGAAGCCATTGGATTCCGAATCGAAATCGAGGAAGAGCAGGAGGTACCTGCCGGCGATGTGGTGCAGCTCTCCTTTGAAGAGACCTTGGACCTGGACGACGAGGTCGCGGTGGCGGAATTCAGCGCCATTTTTCAATTGGAGCTAGCCAAGGTGTTGGGCATCGACCTAGACCGCATCGTCATCGTTGACCTGGTCGAGGGCAGCGTGATCGTCCATTTCATCATCAACG
>CAUZJF010000384.1:0-2715 GCA_963579975.1 Dehalococcoidia bacterium | reverse complement strand
CATGCGCGGTCGATCGCCGAAGGGGCGTTGCTGGTTGGCACGAACGAAAGTGCCGGTGGGAAGATCTATCACCTCACGGACGACTTCCCGATTACTGTGTCAGATCTCGTACGGTACGGAGCCGAGGGACTCGGCTGTCGGGTGCGCCGGGTCCATGTCCCAACAGCTGTGGCAAAGATCGGTTTCGGCGTACTCAAGCCCTTCCTTGTCGCAATCGGCCGCGGTGACCTAGCCCCTCACACGGAGGGCACGTTCGACATGTTGACGCGCAACAATCCGTTCACCTCGAGACGCGCCCGGGAGGAGCTGGGTTGGGTTCCGACGACCCGTCCAGAGGTCGGCCTACCGGAGGCGTTCCGGTCATGGAAAGCGCGAGCGACATCTTCGCTCGACACCAGCGGAAGCCGGAGCAGCTAGCAGGAACCTAGAAGTACCGCAGAAGCGATGCCCTCAAAACATTTCTCTGACGGAGCGCTAACTCCGGCTCCTGGGTAGCATCGCCAGCCCACGTGATCAGTTCGACTTCGATCGCCGTACGCGCTGTCGGTGTCCACCGTGCCTCGATGAAGTAGTGCCGATTCCCTGACTTCGGATCTATGAACACCAGATTTGAGAACCTGATCTCTTCAGTGACGAGTTGCCCGCCAAGCATGATGTCATCGACTAGGGGACTTGTTTGCGCGCGCCGGAGCGAGGTTAGGCCTTGCTCGACCATTAAGGTGAGATACGGCTTCGGGTACCACTCCGCACCCGCGACGATTCTAGCCTCGGTGTCTCCGTCGCGCTTCGCCAGTGAGCCTTCTGTGTGGAGTACAACTGATCCGAGTGCCCGCTGTAACTCGACTCCTGCTTGTCTGAGTGAAGGAATCACAACACTGGCTTCACCTGGTCTGTCGCTACTGATCCACAACGCCCGTTCGCCGCCGTGGACGTATGACAGCGCGATATCAGTCGAACCTAGAACTCTTGCGATGCGGAGGCCGCCAATTGGCATTTCACCCCATTTCGGACCGGACCGAACGGAGGATCCGTTCCAAGTCCGCTTGAGTCGACCACCCATATGAGGCGGTCTGGGGAAGGGAAAGATCACGGCTTCGAGGTCACCCCATTCGCTGAAGGCACTGAGTCCGAGAAGTGGTTGGCCGAGCCGAGCTCCATTGTAAGCGTCGAAGAATACGGCGCGTGGAGCCATGGCGTCGACAGGACTACGAACGTCGGAGAGGCCCCATGAGACGTCCCCTACACCGATGCGCAAGTCGAATGGTCCAGCGGTGTAGTTGAACGTGAGTTCTTCAATATTTACAAGGGACGCGTCGATGGCTTGGACGTCGAGTTGGATCGACCCCGAAAGATCTATACGCCCCCCAAACATGGAGTCGCGGCGGCCTGCACCAATTATGATGTAAGGCACGGTTACCGCCTCAGCGGAGGTGCCGCTGAATCTTACACCGTCCACTTGAATCCGATTGGCCTGAGCAGCAAGGCCTTCACTGACGTTGCAGGTCGCCAAGACCGCCACCCAGACGGTCAGACGCCTGAAGATCACGTCATCTCCCCAAGCGTGACGGTTCGAAGTCGCGCGCGCTGAGCCCGACACCAACGCGCATATCAGACCATTCGAGGATCGTACGCGCACTGTCTTCCAAGTGCATCATCGTCATTCGTCCCGCGAGCCAGAACCCGCCGATTTCCAGGTACTGCTCGAGATCCAGCGATCTACTGTGCTCTCCTTCAGATGTGAAGAATTCGATGCGATGCAGGACGTAGCGTTCCGTCTCAATCCACAGGAGTTGACGGGGGTACTCGGTACGGTCATCCAGGCTTGTTCGTTCTATGACAGCTCCGGGTTGACCACTGATCTCTTCGTCACGAATCCATCGGTACGTGAACCCTTCGACTTTCGGGGGTGTCATGTCGTCGTATGTGAAGTGGCTGCCGAGGAAGCTATCGCTGGACCGTGCACCGCTGATCCGCCTCACTCGGCGTGCCGCCGGCAGGTAAATCCACTGGTGCCGTTCGCCGTCGTCCTCAAGAGCGCTCAGGAACTCTGTTCCAGCCATATCGGCGGGGCGTTCGAGGGTCATGCGTGTGCGGTTTCCGTCCTCTGACTC
Organism: Dehalococcoidia bacterium; assembly: GCA_963579975.1. GTDB lineage: Bacteria > Chloroflexota > Dehalococcoidia > Lucifugimonadales > CAUZJF01 > CAUZJF01. Next base: position 604 of record CAUZJF010000384.1, on the reverse strand, counting down.
GAGACCCCGAACATGCATTTCGCGGATCCGCTCCCGATCACCGTCTAGGATTCGCATGACTAGGCCGGCTTCTAGATCTCCATAGCCACGGCTGCGGCGCTCCACCTCTCGGACGATCTCTTCTCCACGGTCGGGGACATCTTGTCCAGCGAGTGGCGCACCCACCACCACTAGACTTGCCACGAGCAATCGGCCGAGCTCGGCCATCGTCTTCATTTGGGGTCCCCTGTGATTAATGATCGGCCAGCCGGCTGGCGTGCGATAATTCGGAGGAGTGCTGGGAAGCCGACCAAGTCAGCGAGCAGGGCTAGCACGGCGGCGGACGCGGTCAGGAAGCCGATCAGGAATAAGGCTTGGAAGCGCGAGGCCATGAGCGTACTGAAGCCGGCAACGACGACCACGGTCACGAGAACGAGGGCGGGCCCCACCTCTCGTATCGTCTGGGCCAGGACAGCGTTGATCTGATTTGAGGACCGCAGGTTCCGGGCAAGTGCTCCGAGGAAGTGGATGGTGTCATCGGCGACGATTCCGAAGGCGATCGCAAAAACGAGAATGTTGGAGGGCTTTAGGTCGAATCCGCCGAGGCCCATCAGCCCCAGCAGAA
>CAUZJF010000383.1:0-2720 GCA_963579975.1 Dehalococcoidia bacterium | reverse complement strand
AGGTGTCGGCGGCCTCGGCGCGCAGGCGCTCCAGGGCCGTGCGAAAAAATGTGGTCGTTGACCCAGCGGTAGAAGGTGGTGCGGCCGATGTCGGCGAGCCTGGCACCCTCGACCATAGCGGGCGAGGCAACCAGGTATGGAAGGGCCGCGAGCTGGCTTTCGGTGAGACCAGCCGTGTCCTCTGAATAATCTGTTCCATTTTGTTCCACTCAGATAGGGTTTTCTCTCCGCCGTGGAACGGCCGGGAATGAAAATGGGACAGGTCCAACGGGTCTGTCCCACAGCCTAAGGATAGCACGGCTGTTCGGGGTGTCGTGCGGGGTTGCTGCCACAAGTAGCATGGCCTGGCAGCGTGAAGTTGATTCATGATGCCGCCTCTCATACAATAGGGCGTAACGGAAGCACCAAAACCAGCGACTCGGAGAGGTCGATGAGTACACGCGAAATAGCGCTTATGGGACACCTGATGCGGCGGGCCGGCTTTGGCGCGGACCTGGCGGAGCTTGAACAGCGCGCGGTGAATGGCTACGACGCCACCGTCGAGGAGCTGGTCTCCACCGACAGTCAGGAAGGGATCGACGATAACCTTCTCTACCGTTACCACCCCGACCAGCAGGGCGGCCTCGGCATGGGCGGAGCCGCGGCGTACTGGCTATACCGGATGATCAACACGAAGGGCCCCTTGCACGAGAAGGTATCCCTGTTCTGGCACTCGGTCTTGGCGACGGGCTATCAGAAGGTAACCCAGGGCAAAGGCATGATGAACCAGGTCGCCATGTTCCGCAAGTACGGGATGGGCAGCTTCCGCGTCTTGCTCTTAGAGCTGTCCAAGGACCCGTCCATGATCCTTTGGCTGGACAATCACGAGAACCACGCAAAGGCCATCAACGAGAACTTCGGTCGAGAGCTGCTGGAACTCTTCTCCATGGGGGTCGGGAACTACACGGAGAAGGATGTTAAGGAGTGTGCTCGCGCCTTCACCGGCTGGACGGTCGCCAACACCGACTATGTGACGATGAAGGCGCAAAGGGACTCGCTATGGCCTTACGGGCGAATGTCGCTCCGTTTCGAGTACCGCGCCGACGATCACGACGACGGCGAAAAGGAGTTCCTCGGCCACCGTGGTCGGTTTAATGGAGATGATGTCGTGGACATCATCTGCGCCCAGCCGGCGACGGCCCGCTTCATCGCCCGGCACATGTACCACTTCTTCGTGGCCGACGAGCCTCCAGTGCCTCAGTGGCCGTACCAGCGTCCCGCCGACCCCGATGCGATCGACGAGCTGGTCCAGGCCTACTTCGAGCACGACTATCGCATCGACGAGATGTTGATGGTCCTCTTTAAGTCGGATTTCTTCAAGTCTGAATCGTCTTGGTTCAAAAAGGTGAAAGGCCCCGCTGAGCTTGTCGCTAGCGTACTGAAGCTCACCGGTCAGTACCATGTCCCCGACCCCACGCTGCAGAACAACACCAACTACCTCAGCTTCATGGGACAGTCCCTGATCAACCCGCCCAGCGTGGAGGGGTGGCACCAGGGAACGGAATGGATAGACACCGGGACTGCGATGGAGCGAATCAACTACGCGGCGCAGCAGATCGGCAACGTATCGTCGGTCGGCGTCAGGCGGATAGTCGAAGACGTACTGGTCGCCTCCGGCAACGGCAGCGCTACGCCTGAAAGCCTGGTGCAGGCCTGTCTCGATCGCCTTGGCGCGATATCGGTGGACGGTAATACTCGAGAGGCACTGCTTGAATTCGCGGCAGCACGTGTGGAGCCGGGTCCAGGCAGGAGCCGCGCCGCAGACCCGGCGCAGACGGTCGCCGAGCTCATCGAGATGGTAGCGGCCACCCCGGACTTTCAGCTGGAGTAAGTGAGTGACGGCGACGTTGGACGCTCCCAAGGTCGGGTTTCTTAAGTACAGCTACACCCTCGGCATCGCCACAATGAGCGGGCGAGGCTTCTACTACCCCGTAGACGTCGGAATCGCTTCAAACGGCCGTCTCTACGTCCTGGGCCGTTCCCACGAAGGCGACACCAGGGGCGTCCAGGTCTGCATGATGGACCACGAGGGTGGTTACTATGGGGTTTTCGGCTCCGTAGGAGAAGCGGACGGGCAGTTCATCTGGACGACTTCTGTGATAGTAGATAGCCAGGGCGACGTCTATGTCAGCGACGAGCACCTGAACCGGATCAGCGTATTCGACGCGTCGGGGAGGTTTCTCCGGAAGTGGGGAACGCCGGGCAGCGCCGCCGGAGAGCTGAACGGGCCGTCCGGCATGGCACTGGACGCCAACGAAGACCTCTACATCGTGGACCACCGGAACAACCGGGTCCAGAAGTTCTCTCGGGACGGCGAGTATCTTACGGGCTTCGGGGTCGAAGGGAGCGGCGATGGGCAGTTGGGGCTCCCGTGGGGCGTCACGGTAGCGCCTAACGGCGACGTCTACGTCGCCGACTGGGGCAACGACCGGGTGCAGCTTTTCACACCGCAAGGCAGGTTCGTCATGAGTATCGGAAGCGCCGGCGATGGGGACGGGCAGCTCTGTCGGCCCGCCGGCGTCGCCGTCGACAAAGAGGGTTTCGTCTACGTGGCCGACTTTGGCAACGACAGGGTCCAGGTCTTCGACGCGGACGGCGGCTTTGTAACAGCCGTAAGGGGGGAGGCTACGCTGTCTACCTGGGCACAGGAGTACCTCGACTCCAACCTGGAAGAAAAGGAG
>CAUZJF010000382.1:0-2720 GCA_963579975.1 Dehalococcoidia bacterium | reverse complement strand
AACGAAGCCTCCAGGGTGCGGTCAAAAAATTCGGTGCGAATGCCCATCGCGGCCATCAGAGGCGCCGGTCGCGGACCGGGGTAAGCGAGGGCCGTCGGCACGTAGCCGCTGAGCCGCACGGCCAGCTTGGTCGGACCCATCATGACGGACCAAGTGGGTCGCGGCAGAGCCGGGAGGGCGTCGGCCAGCTTTCGTGCGACCGCGTCTTCGCGTTCGCCCGCCTCGTGCATCAGCAACCGGCCCATGAAAGGCTCGTATGCCGTGCCCGAGATCCCCTTGCGGCGATTGAAAAGCAGCAGGAAGACCATGTACATAGCCATACCGAGAATTGAGACCGGCGCCAACAGCAGCGACACAAGTGCGAACAGCAGAATTCTCATGGCAGCGCCAGGGAGCCCGACGTGCTCAGCGGGATTCGAGCGGGAGTCGAGCCTCTTGACTATCGGTCTCACGGGCCCTCTCGAACGAGGGTACCGGGTCGGTCGACCGCACCTGCTCAAGCCAGAAAACGCCATCATAAGGCGCGCTGTTACCCCGGGTCGCTACGAAATCGGCGTCTCCATCCCCGTCCATGTCCCTGGGCACGAACTTGTCGAACATTCCCCGCCTGCGGCGTGAGATGTCGTGCCGAATCCAGCGTCCGCGCAGGTCGCCGGGATGCTCGAACCAGGCGATGCGGCCCATGGAGGCCAAGGGATCCATTTCACCGTCTTGATCTCTGGGCCCTCGGCTGTAGCCGCCGGCGATGACGTCGGGATTGCCGTCCCCGTTGATGTCGGCTACGCCGAAGCCCGTGAGCGCGTCAGGCCAATGAGTTCCAACGGCGTGCAGGTCCCAGGTCGCGTCGGACTCGACTGGTTGCTCGATCCAAACGAGCGTGTGGCCCGACTCCACCAGCACGATGTCCAGCCGGCCGTCTCCGCTCAGGTCGACGTAGTCCATGTTGAAGCCATTTACCGCTGCGCGGTCGCCCGGGTCACGCTCCCGGCGACGATCCTCTGGCACCACGGTCCCGGGAATCTCGATCCGGTGTTCGGAAAACTCGCCGCCGCCAAGGTTTTCGAACCACATGATGCGCAACTCGGTCGTCGATCCACCGACCACGTCCCAGTCGCCGTCCCCGTCGAGGTCGACGGGCTGTGCGTTGATGGGCCAGGGCACCCGCGTCAACTCATGCTCGATCCAACTCGCGGACACGAGGGGCTCCCCTTGGATGGAGAACCAGGAGATGGGCTTCGCGCCCATCTGTAGCGTCGGGTTCTGAGCACCCTTGTTCGCCGTGACGACCTCGAGGCGGCCGTCCTGCGTCAGGTCCGCGAGAAAGACTCTGATGAACGATCCCCGGCCGACGGTCACATCGGGTATCAATCTCCGCCACGTCTCCGTCGCGGCTCCCTCTCCGGGGTTCTGCAGATAGATCAGGTGTGCCAGCTCGCTTGCCGCCACGATGTCCGGGTACCCGTCCGCGTTCATGTCTCCGATGGCTACGTCCTCCGGACCCGCGGCATCCGTTCCCTGCGCGACCGTGATCGACACCCATTCGTCGGGATCCTCCGAGCCGAAGGCGATTCGGATGATGCCGTCCGCCTCGCCGTCGTACTCAGTGTCGGATTCGTGGACGGACACCACATCCAGGTGGCCGTCCAGATTCAAGTCGGCCATCACCAGGCCGTCGCTGCCTCTGAGCTCGACATCCGCCGTGGCCTCGTCGTCAATCAAATGCTCACGCCACGAGATGTAGCTGCCGTCCGACGCCAGGGCCGTGCTCAGAGACAGACCCACCGGAAGGTCCTGAGGCGGAGGCGCTGGCTCGCAAGCGCTCAGAGCAAGAAGGATCAAGAACAGCATCGGAAACATCGGGGTGGATATCCTGCGAGCGGTGCTCGAATCGGTCATGCTTGTATCCCTTGTGGTCCTTCCTACTCAATTCGCCCTCGTCTCAGACTATGCGACGTGCCCGTGGGACGCTACCTGGGTGGCCCCGACCCGCGCGACGGGCGAGCCGAGACGCCTAGCCGCCGATCGGAAACGAGAGGCCCCACCCAAAGCCTTTTTGCGAGCCCGTTACGCTCGTGGCTGGTGCGGAGGCCCCACCAACGATGCTTTTCCCTTGGCATCTCCGCCGTTTTAGGATTACTATGCCGGGTATGAAACAGCGGACGCTCGAGACCCTATTGATTGTCAAGGTTCTGTGCACTGGGTTGGTGTTGGGTATGTACGGCTGCGTCCAGCCGGAATTGTCCCCACCGGGCACGGCTCCGCCCGGGTTTTCCGCCCGATCACTCGCCTCGGGTGGCGCGCCGCCATCCGCGTCGAGCACCCGTCAATCGATCGACCGCTACTGCCTTACCTGCCATGACGAACGGCGCGAGACGGCGGGCCTGAGGCTCGATCTGATGGACGTCGCCGACGTCACCGCGGGCGCCGAGATATGGGAAAAGGTCGTACGCAAGCTTCGCACGGGTACCATGCCGCCCTCCAACAGTCGGCAACCGTCCCCGGAGGCGCGTAGCGCCATGGTTTCGTGGTTAGAGGCGTCGCTCGACGACGCGGCGGCCGCGAATCCCAATCCGGGCCGCACCGAGACACTACGGCGTCTCAATCGTACCGAGTATCAGAACTCTATCAGGGATCTCTTGTCTCTGAACATCGACGCCGCGTCGCTTCTGCCCCCGGATGAGAGCGGGTACGGATTCGACAACGTCAACGTAGGTGACCTG
>CAUZJF010000381.1:0-2722 GCA_963579975.1 Dehalococcoidia bacterium | reverse complement strand
GATCGGTTCGAGCCTAGCCCCGTGTGCAGGTTGCGTCAGGTACGAGACTAGCAGCATTGTTGTTACCCTAAAGATCCATCGGCGGGACTAGACGAAGACGCCCTCATCTCAGTCTTCTCCCAGAGGCGGGAGAAGACTGAGATTTCGCCAATTCTTCCCCTTAGGGTGCCAGAGCCAACCTGCACGGCCATTCCTGCCGCAGTGGAATCTAGGTGACTCATCGCTAATCGCACCGTTCACCAAACTCTCAACTCAAATTCCTCAATCGCTACGCCAATCAGAACGACGGGACTCCGTATCGCTGGCGAATCGGGTCATGTCACTCACATCGGGTTACCTAGCAGTAGCCGATTATAGCCAGATCGCGGCCGAAACGCCGCCACTTGACGCGATCGAGTCGCAGCGCGTCGGCCATGCGGTCGAAGCCTTTACCCCCGACCGGCGACAGGGCGTCGACGCCACCGACGATGGTGGGGGAGACGAACGCCACCACTTTGTCGACGAGTCCCAGATCGAAGAGCGACCCCAACAGGGTACCACCTCCTTCTACGAGGAGGCTGGTGATCTCGCGGCGGCCGAGAAGCCGCATCATCTCTTCGAGATCGATTCGCCCATCGGCGGCCGGTACAACTTCGGCTTCGACACGTTCCAGGGTAGTCGACAAGCCGACTGGTGTGTCGTTGCTTGCTACGGCTACCAATGTGAGCCCGGGTTCCCGAAGCAACCGAGCGTCGTGCGGAGTCTTCCCTTGGCTGTCGACAATGACTCGGAGTGGCTGGCGGTCCAGCGGTAGTCCTCTACCGTTGCGACTGGTCAGCTGCGGGTCGTCGGCCAGAACCGTGCCCACTCCGACCATCACAGCGTCCGATCGGTCCCGCAGCTCGTGAGCGAACCGTCGAGCACGGTCTCCGCTGATCCACTTGGAGTTGCCTGTGCGGGTCGCTATCTTGCCGTCGAGGCTCATGGCGAACTTGGCCGTCACGAAGGGGGTGCCTGTCTCGGCGAACTTGAGGTACCCCTCCATCACCTCACGGGCTAGGCCTTCGTCCTGTCCAATGACGGTCCGGACGCCGGCCTTTTCGAGTCGAGCGAGACCGCCGCCGGTGACGAGGGGGTTAGGATCTCGCGCCGCGGCCTGCACCGCGGCGATGCCTGCCTCAATTATGGCCTCTGTGCAGGGTGGCGTCCTGCCATGGTGATTGCAAGGCTCGAGAGTGGTGTAGAGGGTGGCTCCAGCCGCCCTCTCTCCGGCTTGCTGTAGAGCGACTATCTCTGCGTGGGGTCCACCAGGCGGCTGCGTCCAGCCCTCCCCGAGGATCTCACCTTCTCTGGCGACGACGGCGCCAACGGGGGGATTCGGGCTCACCAAGCCAAGAGCTCGTCGTGAGAGCGACACGGCGAGACGCATCGGGGTCATCGGGCCAACCTTATTGACCGGGTTTTTCGAATTCCCGGTACGCGCGGCTCGCAGTAGGAGAGACCTGGCCCTGATACTTGCTGCCGAGAGACGGGGAGCCGTAGAGAACGTCGGCCGGAGTCGTTAGGCGCAAGTACGATAGCTGACCGATCTTCATTCCGTAGTAGAGAGTGATGGGCAAATTAGAGATGTTGCTGAGCTCCAGCGTGAGGTGTCCTTTCCAGCCGGGGTCGACGTATCCGGCGGTGGAGTGAATCAGTAGGCCTATGCGGCCCAACGAACTCTTGCCCTCAAGGCGAGCAACGAGGTCGTCGGGAAGCTCGATGTTTTCGAGGGTGCTGCCCAGGACGAACTCGCCAGGATGGAGCATGAAAGGCGCATCATCGCTGATCTCCAACATCTCGGTCAGGTCAACCATATCTTTGCGCAGGTCGACGTAGGGCTGCCTTGAATTGCGAAACACGAGTAACTCGCGGTCGAGACACACGTCAACGCTGGAGGGCTGTATGCACCCATCTCCCAGAGGGTCAACTACGATCCTACCTTTGGCGATCTCTTCTCTGATCGTGTGGTCGCTGAGTACCAATGCGTGTACCTGTCGTGGCCTCGGAGGTAGCGCAGATTGTAGCAATCGGAGATGCAGACACGCAATACAAAGTCAAGGCGCCCCGATGCGGCATCGGGGCGCCTTGACCTACTTTTGTTCCGAATCGAGTTGTGTTAACGGATGTCGAAGGCCGCCTGGACGGACAGCGAAAGCGACAGCTCACCGCCGCTGACCGAGGTTGTCGGCGCCGCAGCCATGGCTCTGACGGCAAAGGCCTCGTCGGCGAAGTCCTGGACCACCGGTGATCCTCCGCCGGTCTCCGTGATGAACATCAGGGGCCCGACCTGGACACCTGTCAGCGTCGCGAAGTGCTCGGCTTTGGCCATCGCATCCTGCACAGCTGCCTCTCTAAGGCTAGCCATGTGTGGCTTCGGGTCCTCTACCGTGAACTGAATGTCGTTGATCCTGGTGGCGTTGCCGCCGGCGTCGGCCACGTCGTCGATGATCGTGCCAACGTTGTCCATGTCCCGGATCTTGACGGTCGCGGCGTTGCTAACCGTATAGCCAACCAGGGTCTGCCGCGTCACTCGCCGCCCGCTGCTGTCGAGCACCTCCGGGTACTCGTAGCGCGGCCATATGTTGAACGAGCGTGTCTGGACATCCCTTTCCTCAAGCCCGTGGGCTCTGACCGCCGCTACTATAGCGTCCATCGCACGCGCGGCTTCGTCCCTGGCCTCTGCAACGGTCTCGCCCATCGT
>CAUZJF010000380.1:0-2724 GCA_963579975.1 Dehalococcoidia bacterium | reverse complement strand
AGGCCGTGAATGCTCCCCTTCTGGCCAACATGACAGAGTTCGGCAAGACACCCTACTTCTCGGCGCGCCAGTTCCAGGACTGGGGCTACAAGATCGTCCTCTTCCCGGTTTCCGCCTTGCGGGTCGCCATGAAAGCGGTCTCCGATTTCTACGACACCCTCAGAAAAGAGGGGACGCAGCGGGATTGGGAGCCCCGCATGATGACACGCCGGGAGCTGTACGAGGTCATCGACTACGCGGGGCACGAGGATATGGACCGAGCGTTCTCTCCCCCCGTCGGGCGGTAGACCGGGCGTAGCCCATGGGCCAAGCACTCGACCATCTCTTCCACCCCGGGGCAGTGGCGGTCGTCGGCGCTTCCCAGGATCCGACCAAGGCTGGCTTCCAGTACGTCCAGGTCCTGCAGGAGCATGAATTCCGCGGCCCTATCTACCCGGTCAACTCCCGTGGACAGGACGTTTTGGACCTTCCTGGCTACTCATCCCTCCTGGAGATCCAGGGCCCGGTAGACTACGTCATCTGTTGCATCCCAGCGCGGAGCGTCCTCAGACTCATCGACCAATGCGCGAAAAAGGGCGTGCGGGCCATCCAGTTCTTCACCGGGCGCTTCAGCGAGACCGGCCGGGTCGAGGAGCGAGAGTTGGAACGCCAGCTCCTGGAGCGGGCTCGGGAGGCCGGAATCCGGGTCCTGGGCCCTAACTGTATGGGAATCTACTACCCACGGGAGGGCCTCGCGTTTAAGCCGATGGCCCGGGAGCCGGGGCCGGTCGGGATTCTCTCCCAGAGCGGCGGGAACCTGGTCGAGCTGGCCTACACCGCTGGGCTCCGAGGCATCCGGTTTAGCAAGATGGTCAGCTATGGCAACGCCATCGACGTCAACGAGGCTGACCTGCTGGAGTATTTCGCCAACGACCCCGAGACGGAGGTTATCGGCGCCTACATCGAGGGGGTCCGGGACGGACCGCGCTTCGCCAGCGCTCTAAGTAGGGCTACGGCCAACAAACCGGTCGTCATTCTGAAAGGCGGCAGAACCACGGCTGGCCACCAAGCGGTTCGGTCGCACACGGCTTCGCTGGCGGGGGCTCAGGCCGTATGGCGGGCCCTCGCCAAGCAGACCGGCGCCGTGCTCGTGGAAACCTTGGAGGAGCTCGTCGACATGTTGGTCGCGTTTCGTTTCGCCCCACCGGCCACGGGCCGGCGGGTCGGTGTCGTGGGAGGCGGTGGTGGGCGGGCCGTCGAGTCTGCCGACGTCTGCGAAGAGGCCGGTCTGCGGCTGGAGCCGATTCCCGAGGGCCTCCGCCACGACTTCAAGGGCCTTGCTCCCGACCTGTGGGACTGGGTCGGCAACCCCGCCGATGGTTCGGTGCTGGCCGGGAGCCCTTTGACCGAGGGCGTGGTGCTAGAGATGATGGGGACCCGTCCCGAGTACGATATACTGATCGGCAACGTGGGTGAGTTCTGGTTTCTGGATCGCCCACAGGGCATCGAGCGAGCTCGAGAGGTGGTGACCCACTTCGTTCGCGTTGCGGGAGGGACGCGCAAGCCCGTGGCCATCGTCCTGGGGGACAGCGTGGCAGATAGCGACTGGCGCACCGATGTGCTGAAGGAGTTCCGCGCACAGATCGCCGCAGCGGGGGCGATGCAGTTCCCCTCGGTCCGCCGGGCCGCCATGGCCCTGAGCCGACTGGTCGCCTATTACAGAAGCTGCTCCGTCCCATAAGGCTGCCGGGCTGGCGATCATCCAGCCAAAGTCCAGGACCTTGAGACCTTCAAGCAAGCGTTCCAACTCTTCTCTCAAATTACCTTGGTGTTTTTGAGTGCCGCCAACTCCAGCAAGGACCAACCAAGCTCATCACCGTATATCGCCCTGTCGCTTCATCACCTCCGCCGCAGGCCGCGACAACCAGGGCGACCACCACGCAGGCTATTGTCACACCTGTACATTGCCCATGTTCGCCCATCTTCATGGCCTACCTCCCAGGACATTCAGCTACATGGCATTGGAAAACAACAGGGTTTTCATGAACGGTGGCGTGTCGTACTGTAATACGGTGGACCCCAGCATCAAGATAACCCGAGGAAGGGGGACCGAGGTGTGAGTGATTCCAGAAGATTGCTAGGTGGCGTTCGGGTTCTTGAGATCGGCGACGAGAAGGGCGAATACTGCGGTAAACGCCTGGCCGCCTTGGGCGCGGACGTTGTACGTATCGAGCCGCCGGGCGGCAGTCCGACGCGGCAGATCGGACCGTTCTATCAGGGCGACCAGGAACCCGGGCATGGCGATCGCGACCCCGAGAGGTCTCTTTACTGGTGGGCCTATAACGTCGCGAAACGGGGCGTCACGCTCGATCTAGGGGTGAAGGCTGACCGCGAACGGTACCTGGAACTCGCCAAACGCTTCGATGTCATCGTCGACTCGACCGAGATTGGCCAGATGGAAGGGTGGGGCCTCGACTACAAGACGCTGAAGGCGGCGAACCCCCGAATCGTTCACGCGTCGATCACGCCCTTCGGTCGCACGGGTCCTTATGCTAACTACAAAGGCTCCGATCTGATTCATCTCGCCATGGGCGGGACCATGATGAATTGCGGGTACTACCCTGATACCCAGGGCCACTATGACACGCCGCCTATGGCCGGTCAGATGTGGCAGGCTTATCAGTTGGCTGGTGAGCTGACTGCGATGAGTATCATCGGCGCTCTCCTGTATCGAAATACCACGGG
>CAUZJF010000379.1:0-2746 GCA_963579975.1 Dehalococcoidia bacterium | reverse complement strand
GACAGCCAGGGTTCGCGTCGGCCTGGGACGTCGCCTTCTCACGAGATCCGGAGCAGCGGTTCCTCTACCTTGCTGATTCGCCGAACGCGAAGGTGCATATTCTGTTGCGTGAGACGCTGGAGGAACTGACGAGCTTCGGCGACGGCGGGCGCCAGCCCGGTCAGTTCTATGGCGTCCACAGCATCGCCACAGACTCAAGGGGCAACATCTACACGACCGAGACGTTCGAAGGCAAGCGGGTGCAGAAGTTCGTGTACAAGGGCATGGGCCCCGTCACAAGCCGGAACCAGGGTGCGGTGTGGCCGACGACGTCTTCGCGGTAGAAATAGGGCCGAAGAACTGGCAATCACTTTCTGGGCGGTTTCGCCTCCAGAGCTATCTCGGTCCCTCGCTCGCCCCTTCGGCGCCCCTAAGCATGTTGGCGATACTGTAGTTCCCCTCATGGTAAGCGTACTCGCAGAGCGGGCCTTGCGTCACGCCGCGGGCCGCCTGATTGGTCGTCAGCGACACAGCTCATGGCTTTAGAAGTCGGCTCCCGACTCGGGCCACTACGATGTGACCGCCCTCATCGGCGAGGGCGGAACAGCTCATTCGTAGTCCGCTGCGGCAAGCGAAGCGCGGATGATCTCCCTATTGTTTCGCTGCACGATGTGTCGATTGGCGTACGCCGGGTGTGTCCAGTTGACCAGGCGGTCGTGGCTCCTGCCTTCGCCTGCGTCGCGTGGGGTTCCCCGGAACCGGCGGGAATAGAAGGAGCCTCGGTCGCTTCGACCATCCGCCTCGATCAACGCGACGCGACCGAGTTCGACGTAGCCAGTCGGCGTGAACTGCGCGATCAACAAGTCCCCGCGTTCGTTGTTCACGAAGTAGCGGTCGCCATGCTGCACCATGAACGCCGCGCTCCAACGGGCCTGGACCGTCATCTCCCGACTCATCCAGAGGCGTTTACCAGTCCGCAGCTCGCCGTAGCTGCCCACGCCGTAGACGTAGTCACCGGCGATGATCGGCGTCGTGATGAGGGCATGCAGCCCGTCGGTCTGGTCGGGTAATTCGCTTCGGCTTTGACCTTTCCACAGCATCGTGGCCGCCGGCCGGTCGCCGTTGAGCCGCATCATCATTGAGCCGTTGAGGTAATGGCTCACCAAGAGGTAGTCTCCGCCCTTGACGGGCGTCGCAATCGACAGCCCCGCTCCGCCGTCAAATCGCTGCTCCCAATAGGTGGCGCCGGTCATCGGATCGAGCGAGACGAGGGCTGCCGGATGCCACACGATCAACTGCCGAACCCCACCGGCCTCGTAGATGACTGGCTGCCCGTATCCCAGCTCTCCCACGACGTCGAGCGCGCGCCAGAGCTCGTCGCCGGTATGCTTGTCGAACGCGACAACGAGGGCGTCGGGTTCGCCCCCGACCAGCGCAATCAATCGGTCGCCGTCAATGAGTGGCGCACTGGCGATGCCCCATGTCGGCACAAAAGTCGCGTAGTCCTCGACGTAGTTTGTACGCCAGATCGGGTCGCCGGTCGCGACATCGAAACAGGACATGACCCCTGTGGCACCGACGACATACAGGCGGTCCCCATCGACCGTCGGCGTGGCGCGCGGGCCGGTCGCGTACGACGCCTGTAGCATCCGATACGTGGTCGGCCACACACGCGTCCAGAGCAGGTCGCCCGTCCGCTCGTCGAGCGCGAGCACCCGCTCGGTACCGTCCATCGTGCGCGATTGCGGGTCCTCCGTCCAATCGGTCACGAACACGCGGCCGTCGGCAACGGCCGGACCCGAGTATCCGGACCGGATCGGAACCCGCCACGTGACCTTGAGCTGGTCGGGTAGCCGGTCGACGATTCCGTCCTCGGTCCAGATGCCCAGCCGGTCGGCGCCCCGCCACTGAGGCCAATCCTCGGCTGCGAGGCCAGCGCCCATCCCGAGCACCGCGCACACGCCAACGGTCACCACGCGTCCGGTCAAGCAATTCATCGGGTGGTCCTCTTCCATCGCCCCGGTTGTTGTCGTCGTGCGAAGGCTGAGAAATACTATAGCCCACGGACGGTTTTGCGGTAGTCTGCGAAGTTGCGGATGCCGTTGTGAGGGCTTCTTAGGCGCTATTCTGTGGCGTCGGTGGAGAGCTCGGTCGCTGCAGCGTAGAATGGCCCCGGCGCTGCCCTGATGGTTGCCGATGTATCCACCGGTGAGTCGTTCAGTTGGGACACACCTCGTCCGATGTTTGAAGTGCCCGACGTCGAAGCGGAGCTTGAGTACGACGTTGCTGCAGACGGACAACGTTTCCTTCCCCCAGCTTCTTGCACATCGCCGGCGTCCGTAGGCCGCGGCTCAGCTCCACCTCGGCCTGCCGCAGCTTGCTGACAATCTGTTCCGTGCTGTACCGCTTCGTGGGCATCCTGCCTCCTCCTTGCGTCCACGATCCTAACGCTGGATCTGGACCGGTTTAAGGGGGGCAGGTCAGGTTGATCGCGTCTGACGGAGAATGCCAGAATAACGGGACGAGGATCGGACGATTTCCAGTCGAGGAGACGACGGATGAACAGGCTGCTGACGGTAGGGTGTGTGGGACTGGTGTTTGCGTGCGCGTCGATGGGCGGCCTGGCTGAGGAGACCGGCGTAGTGACGAGTCGGACGGCGCTCGCGGTTGGACAGGAGGCGTCCAGCTCGGTGCTGGACGGCGTGTTCACCTCGGCGCAGGCGCTTCGCGGCGGGGGCCTCTACAACGAGAACTGCGCCTCCTGCCA
>CAUZJF010000378.1:0-2760 GCA_963579975.1 Dehalococcoidia bacterium | reverse complement strand
AATACGTCCTTTGCTCGCCGAATCATAGCACCAACAATCCATCTGAACCCTGCGCCAGCCATAGCAATGCCACCCGAAGACACAGACATCCGCGTCGTTGTCGTCGCCGACGACCACCTGGCGCGCGCCGGGCTGGCGGCGCTATTGGGCGACCAGCCCGGCTGCATCGTGGCAGGCCAGACCGACCCGGCGCAGTTCGCTTCGGCTGACCCGGACCTGTACCGTGCCGACGTCGCGGTCTGGGACCTGGGCTGGCAGCCCGAGCGCTCACTCGAATACCTCGCCGACGCCGCCAACACTGGAGTCCCCAACGTCGTCCTGGTCGCCGACGACACCGTCGCCGCAGAGGCGACGGCCGCGGGCGCCAGAGGCGTCCTCCATCGGGAAGTAGAACCCCAAACCCTGATGGCCGCGCTCGCAGCGGTCAACCGGGGTCTGGCAGTCCTCGACTCGCAGCTCACCGACGCCGCTTCGCCGTCTCAGGACGAAGTCACGCCTCCCGCGACCATCGATCTGACGGCGCGAGAACGCGACGTTCTGCCTCTGATAGCCGAAGGTTTCGCCAACAAGGCCATCGCTCAGAGGTTGGGCATCAGCGACCATACCGTCAAATTCCACGTCAATTCCATCCTCAACAAGCTGGGCGCCCAGAGCCGAACCGAGGCCGTCACCCTGGCAATCCGGGCGGGTCTCATCACCCTCTGACCTAGCCTTTCCGCCAGGCAGCGCCCAATACCATCGAGCGATGCCGCCTGCACCCGCGCAAGCGCTATATTCGAGTTACCTCGTCGGAGCGGCGGGGATTCAGTGAACAGGAGGAAGAGAAGAATGGCGGTATTGAAAGAGCTATCGACAGCCCTTGCCGAAACGGTCGAGTCCGCCGGCAAAGGCGTGGTGCGGGTAGAGGGACGGCGACGCATGGGGGCCAGCGGCTTTGTGTGGGGCACAGACGGACTGATCGTGACTGCCAACCACGTTTTGGAGCGGGACGAGGACATCAAGGTCGGCTTGGCCGGCGGTAACAAGGTGGAGGCTGAATTCGTCGGGCGCGACCCGACGACCGATCTGGCCGTCCTGCGGGTCGAAGGTGCGGATCTGACGCCTTCGGATACGACCGAGCCCGACGCCATCAGTGTCGGGAACCTGGTGCTGGCTCTCGGCCGGCCGGGCAAGACGGTCCAGGCGACCCTCGGCATCGTGAGCGCTCTCGGCAAGACGTGGAGGACCCGCGCCGGCGGGCAGATTGACCGGTACTTGCAGACCGACGTCGTGATGTATCCCGGTTTCTCGGGCGGGCCCCTGGTGGACGCCTCCGGCAACATTGTGGGACTGAACACGTCGGCCCTGACCCGGGGCGTCACGGTCTCGATACCAGTGCCCACTGTCGCCAGTGTCACCGAGACCCTTGTAACCCACGGCCGCGTGCGCCGCGGGCACCTTGGAATCGGCGCCCAGGTCGTGCGGCTGCCTGACGGCATCGAAAAGGACGCCGGTCAGGAATCGGGGCTGATCATCGTGTCGGTGGAGTCGAAGAGCCCTGCCGAGACAGGCGGAATCATGCTTGGCGACACCGTTGTCGCCTTCAACGATACCTCGATACGCCACATGGACGACCTGCTGGCCGAGCTGACAGGCGACACGGTCGGGCAGATCGTGAAGCTGCGCGTCATTCGGGGTGGCGAGTTGAAAGAACTGACCGTTACCATCGGCGACCGCTCGCCGGAGGCGTGATAGTGGCCAACATCCTCGAATAGCTTAGCGGCGAGATGGCCGACGTAGCCGGCGCAGGGAGCATCTGGCATTCCGATGGCCTGATTGTGACGAACGCCGATGTCGTCGGAGGTCGCGCACTCGAGGTCACCCTCCCGGACGGGCGTGAGCTCCCGGCCCGATTGCTGGCCCACGACAGGTCGCTGGACCTCGCAGCCCTGTCCGTCGATGCCGACGGCCTGCCGGCCATCGACGTCGGCGACTCGCGGAGCCTCCAGCCAGGGCAGCTGGCCCTCGCGATGGGACACCCGTGGGGCGTTCACGCGGCCGCCACGGCAGTCATCCTCATCGCCATCGGCGTCGGCGCTCCGCCCCCGGGTACTCCGGTGTCGGCCCGCGAGTGGATAGTCGCCGGCCTGCAACTGCGGCCCGGCCACTCAGGCGGCCACGATGATAGACACACAGGGGCGGATCGTAGGCATCAACACCATGATCACCGGGCCCGAGGTCGCCATGGCCGTCCCGGTACATCTGGCCAAAGAGTTCCTCCAGGACGCGCTCCACGCCCAACGGCGCGCCGCCTGAGGGCCCTTGACCATACGACACACTCGTCTAAGATAGGGAGAGTAGGGGGACGAACCCTCAGGTCCGTCCCCCTACTTCGTCTGGTAGCCTTCCTGTCATTGGTATGAAAAAATAGAGCGCTCCAAGGGTTGGAAAGAGCCCCCTTTGTGCAACCAGGGACATGGGGAACACTTTCGTAGGTGTATGCGAGACGGAACGATTGTGATCATCCAGCAGCCCGATACTCAGCGGACCAAACCAGATGGTCCAGGAGCGGTCGTCCGGTGGAACCAGCCCAACGGGCTCGCCTCTGAGGGCCTCGCTGAGGTAGATCCTGTCGCCCTTCCACTTGATCTGCCCGTTGGTACGGACCTGCCGGACTGTCACCCCGACTCCGTACTCCGGGGCAGTTACCCGACGTGGGTACGACCGCGCCGACGGATGATACTGGCTGGCGGGAGGCTGCTGTCCCAGGGCCTCATGTGG
>CAUZJF010000377.1:0-2765 GCA_963579975.1 Dehalococcoidia bacterium | reverse complement strand
ACTCGCTGAACTCTCGAGCGAGATCCACCCACTCACCTTCAGGCGCCAGCTGCTGATACATACGCCAGTGTGTTTTGGCGTCCTGCGAGCGCTCCATCTTCTCCAGTGTCACCGCCAGATAAAAGTGAGCGTCTACGTAACCTGTATTCAAGCGTAGCGCTGCGTGGTAGTAGGTAACTGCCTCCTGATAGCGCCCGAGGTCGTGATGAATGTTCCCGAGGTTGAAATGCGCCTCGAAGCACTCGGGCTCCAGCATCAACGCCCTACCGTAGAGAGCTTGCGCTTCCACGAGATCGTCGTGCGCGTAGTGCAGATTCGCGAGGTTGACAACGGCCGGCACGAGGTTCGGGTCGAGCAACAGCGCCTTTCGATATGCCATCAGGGCCCTCTCCCGATCGGCCTCACTGCCCTCATCCAGCTCCGAGCCTTCCAGGAAGAATCTCGCAGCCAGGACGCTCTGACCGTCGGATTCTGACCATCCCCCACCCGTTGAGGTGATCTTGGTAGCTTCCCGTCGCCGCAACGCCACGACCTTGGCAGGCCGCGCATCGTTCCTCACCGACGCAAAGTTCAACACTTGTTGCCCATCGCGAGCCGCCAACCGGCGGCGGACTGCACCCTGAAACGACTGGGCTTGCTCCAGTTCATCGTTCACCTGCTTGATCAACGCGACATCCGAGAAGCTGTAGTACGTGTCCGCCTTGTTACGAGCAACCGGGCGGATCAAACCCCACTTCTCCAGGTGACAAAGACGTCCATCGTGCACCAGTGGGTACAGCTCTCTTATCCGGCGATGGGTGTGGTAGCGACCCTGCAGGGCGGCAATCGACGGCAACTGTCCGAGTCGGCAGAAGTCATCTTCGCTGATAACCTGGATTCTCTCAGGCGTCTTGGCATTGACCGACTCCGCCCGCTTCAGCTTTGTCGACGACCGTTGCGTCGCGCCGGGCGGAACAGCGGCGCCGATCACTAGCATCGTCGTGCGAGCGGTGACCTCTCCGGCCACCAACCCGCCGAGCCGCTCGACCAGCGCGTGCGCTTCGCGTCGAGCAACAGATGCAAGCCTGCCGCTGAAGACGACAGTCTGACCTAAGAAGGGAAAAGTAGAGGACGCCCGATCGCTGGGCGGGAACGCCACCGTCATGTGCGTAGGTTTCAAGTCTGAAGAACGCTGGAAAGATGAATGACTATGATCGTAAAGTCAAGTCCGACAGCGATCTCATGACAGTTCTTCTTGCCGGCGACATCGGTGGAACGAAGACCCAACTGGGTGTCTACGATGCGGAGACATCTCCGCCGACGCCACTGGGCGTTCGTTGCTTCAAGACGCTCGACTTCAAGGGGCTCTCGCCTATCGTCGAAATGTTCTTGGGCGATCGTCGGGAGTCGGTCGCTGCCGCGTGCTTCGGCGTCGCCGGACCGGTCCGAGACCAAGCCGCCCAACTCACAAACATACCCTGGCGGGTGGAGGCGGACGCGCTCGCGAAGAGATTCAACATCCCACACGTGTGGCTGCTCAACGACCTGGCCGCGACCGGATACGCCGTATCGGCTCTCGGCCACCACCAACTGGAGGTACTACAAGCGGGCAACCCCAGCCCTGCGGGCAACGCAGCGCTGATTGCCCCGGGTACCGGTCTGGGCGAAGCGCTGTTGCAGAGGGTCGCGGGTCGCTTCATCCCCGTCCCGTCTGAAGCGGGACACGCAGACTTCGCGGCCAGAACATCCCGGGAGCTGGACTTCGTCAGGACATTGACCTCACGGCGAGGGCGTGTGTCCAACGAAGACGTGCTGACGGGGCCGGGTCTGATCAACCTCTATCGCTTCGTCCACGGGACCTCCACGCCGACATGTCGGGTCCTTACCCCACCCAACGCCGATGACGACCTCGCCGCCGCCATCGCCGCTTCGGGGATCGAGGGCCGCTGCAGGCTTTGTGTCGAGGCGCTGGAGCTGTTCGTCTCGGCTCTCGGAGCCGAGGCGGGGAACCTCGGGTTACGCACGCTTGCCACTGGAGGCGTCTATCTGGCGGGCGGGATTCCTCGGAAGATCCTCCCCGCGCTTCGGACCCCAACCTTTCTCGAGGCGTTCAGGTCGAAGGCACCCATGCTCGACGTCGTCGAAAACATTCCTGTAAGCGTCGTCACGGAACCCGACACCGCGGTGCTGGGCGCAGCCATTGCGGCCCAACAGGCTCTGACCGACGGCGGCTTCGGCCTGTGAAATCGACCTCCGATCTCGACCAACCACTACACTGATGGGGTGGTCGTGCGAGCAGGGGGCGTTCGCCCGCGACGTCGCCATGCGTTCGGTGAAATGAGAGGCAAACTCCAAATCGTGCTGGCGGCTTTCTTTGTCGCGTATCAGGGCACACCTGCACGCGCGCAGACGCCAGAGCCGATTGCCTACACCCTGAGCTTTCCCGAGCCCCAGTCGCACTACGTCGAGGTGGAGGCCGTGATTCCCACGGCAGACCGCTCCACGATGGAGCTGATGATGGTCGTCTGGACCCCGGGCTCATACCTCGTCCGCGAGTATGCTCGAAACCTCGAGGAGATCTCGGCCCGCACGCCCGCGGGCACCCCGCTGTCAATCGTGAGCTCTCGCAAGAACCGCTGGAGAGTCGATGCCGGAGGAGCTTCGACCGTCGTTCTCACGTATCGCGTGTACAGCCGCGAGATGTCGGTTCGGACGAACTGGGTTGAGGAGAGCTTTGCGTTTATCAACGGCGCCCCGACGTTTCTGACCATCGCCGACGACATTGT
>CAUZJF010000376.1:0-2768 GCA_963579975.1 Dehalococcoidia bacterium | reverse complement strand
CTGAAGCGTGCCGCTCCGACGCACTCTTGCTGGCCGCGTACTTTTATTGTAGCCTGCGCGCCAAGCTAGGAGAGCACACTTCACGTAGGGAACCGGCACCGCCAAGGGGGCAAATATGAAAGCAGTCGTCTATAAACAGCCGTTCGAGGTCGCAGTCGAAACCGTTCCGGATCCCAAGACAGAACACCCCAACGACGCGATTGTGAAGATCACGTCGTCCTGCATTTGCGGCTCCGACCTGCACATGTACGAGGGCCGGACAGCCGCCGTGCCGGGGATCGTGTTTGGGCACGAGAATATGGGAGTGATCGAGGAGATCGGTTCGGCGGTCAAGGAGCGCAAGGTAGGCGACCGCGTGGTGATGCCATTCAACGTGGCCTGCGGGTTCTGCAAGAACTGTCAGCGCGGCTTCACCGGCTTCTGCACGACTGTGAACCCAGGATTCGCAGGCGGCGCCTACGGGTACGTCGCGATGGGTCCGTGGGTCGGGGGACAGGCCGAGTACCTGCAAGTTCCCTTCGCTGACTTCAACTGTCTCGTATTGCCCGAGGGCGATGAGCACGAGGCCGACTATGCGCTACTTGCTGACATCTTCCCAACCGGTTATCACGGCGCGGAATTGGCCGACGTGAGGCCCGGCGAAAGCGTGGCGGTGTACGGTGCGGGGCCCGTCGGCCTGATGGCCTCGTATAGCTGCGTGCTCAGGGGCGCGGCCGAAGTGTACTCGGTAGACCACGTTAAGGAGCGCCTAGACAAGGCGGCCGAGATCGGCGCGATACCGATCAACTACGACGACGGCGACCCGGTCGAGCAAATCCAGGAGCGCCGCGGAGGCGTCGGTACCGACAAGGGTATCGATGCGGTGGGCTATCAGGCCACGTCGGCGGGCTCGTCAGCGGCCGGCGGAGAGCAAGACGAGGTGCCGAACATCGTCTTGAACCAGCTTATCGATACCGTTGCTCCAACGGGTGCCTTGGGAATACCAGGGCTGTACGTCCCATCGGACCCGGGCGGCGTGGACGAGGGTGCGAAGCGAGGTGCGCTGTCGATCAATTTTGGGAAGCTCTTCGAGAAGGGCCTCAGGCTTGGCACCGGGCAGTGTAACGTCAAGCGCTACAACGCCTATCTGCGCGACCTGATCACAGTTGGCAGAGCGAAGCCGAGCTTTGTCGTATCACACGAGGTGCCTCTGGAAGATGCTCCGGGGGCGTATCGCAAGTTCGACCGGCGCGAGGACGGCTACACCAAGGTGATCTTGCAGCCATAGTGTTCTCGTCTTCTCATGTGGCTGATCGACGCCGCATTGCGGTAGTCCTCGACTTTGACGGTACGCTTGTTCTCCAGGAGGTCGGCGAGATACTGCTGGATGAATTCGCCCCACCGGAATGGCGTCAGGAGGATGCCCGCTATAACTCCGGCGCAATTACGTCCAAGGAGCTGGCCGAACGCGGGCATGGCTACCTACCGACTTCGAAGCGTGACGAAATGGTGGAGTTCGCGCGATCTAGCGTGGTCCTTCGTGCCGGAGCGCTGGACCTAGTCAGCTTCTGCAAGGCCAACGAAGTTCCCCTGGAGGTGGTTTCCAGCGGTCTGGACCTCTATATCGCGCCTTTTCTGCGATTCTTTGAGATCGACGGCATCCCCGTCAGTGCAAAGGTCGCCGACTTCGATCAAGGTAGCTTTTTAGTCCCTACATACCCACCGGACATCGAGGTCTGCGAGAGACTCGGCGTTTGCAAGTGCTCCAGAGTACGGCACCACCAAAAGAACGGGTACACGGTGCTGTTTGCCGGAGACGGGACCTCCGACCAGTGCGTCGCAGGCGAGGCAGACCGGGCCTATGCCCGCTCGTCGCTGGCGGAATACTGCGATCGTGTCGGCATCGAGTACACGCCGTTCGAATCCTTCGACGTTGTTCAGAACGATCTGAAAGCGGCGGTTAAAGCGTCAACAGACCAAGGAGGCAGTCTTTAGTGGCTGTGTCTAAAAACTTGTTCCCAGTCACCGTAGACCGCAACGTCGCCGTCGCCATGCGTGACGGGACGGTGCTCTGCGCCGACATCTACCGTCCCAAGGCCAACCGCGGGTTTCCCGTACTCGTCGAGAGGACCCCGTACAGCAAGGAGCGAGACCCCGAAAAGGGTGCCCGGATAGCGGAGCGGGGTTTCGTGTATGTCGTTCAGGACGTGCGCGGCCGATATGCGTCCGACGGCGAGTTCGGCGCAGGATTCTTCCGCGCGGAGCACACCGACTCGGAAGATGGCTACGACACCATCGAATGGGCCGCTGCTCTCCCCTATTCCAACGGCAACGTCGGTACGGTCGGGACGTCCTACGCTGGCTGGACCCAGATGGAGCTGGCCCACGTCCGGCCTCCGCATCTGAAGGCGATAATGCCGCAGGCAATCGTGGCGAACCTCTTGGACCGCGAGATGAGCGGCGTGTTGCGGCTTGGCAGGGTCCTGTGGTGGACAATTAATACTCTCGCCCCAGACCAGCGCGTCCGTGCCAAGACGGCTCGCCCTACCGAGGATGTCAGCGAAGCGGAGCGGCTGTGGACGGAACGTGACCGCGGCAAGTGGCTCTGGTTCCTGCCGCTACAAGAGATTCCCGACGACGCCATGTTCGCCATGGGCCCTCACTGGCGGCACTGGCTCGAAAACCACGCAGTCGACAATTTCCGGTTCGAGGCCAAACACTGGAACATTGAAGTCCCGGCTCTGGTCACGACCGGCTGGTATGACCAGCAGATCGGTTCGATCAAGAAT
>CAUZJF010000375.1:0-2769 GCA_963579975.1 Dehalococcoidia bacterium | reverse complement strand
GGGCGGTCCTTATGACCACACACAACCTGGAACGTGGCCTCGCCCTGGGCAACCGGATGGCGATCTTGTCCCGAGGTCGGATAGCCTACCAGGAGTCATTGGACACCCTGGGGACCGCGGCAGCCCGAGACGCCTACGCTCGCTACACCGGTGTGTCGGCGTGAAAGGCTTCTGGGGACCGATCGCGACACTCATCTGGAAGGACGTCCTCCTGGAGCTGAGGACCAAGGACATCGTCGTCTCCGTCCTCGTCTTCGCGCTGTTGGTCATCGTCATATTCAGCTTTGCGGTGGACCCGACCCCGCGGACGGTGGCCGTGATCGCCCCCGGAGTCCTCTGGGTGTCCTTTACCTTCGGAGGGGTGTTGGGGCTCACACGGTCGTTTGCCCTGGAGAAGGACGGCGGCAACCTCCACGGCCTGATGCTGGCGCCTGTAGGGCGGGACGCAATCTTCTTCGGCAAGATGCTAGGTAGCTTCCTATTCATGGCCGTGGTGGAGATAGCTGTATTTCCGGTATTCGTGGTGCTCTTCGACATCTCCTTCGAGATGCCCAAGCTTATTCCCGTCGCATTGCTGGCCACGCTTGGGATCGCGACCGTGGGCACTCTGTTTTCGGCCATGGCGGTGAACACCCGATCACGGGAGGTAATGCTGCCGCTGCTCTTCTTTCCAGCCGTCGTGCCGATAATCGTGGCCGCTGTGGAGGCAACCGGCGTCATCATCGAAGGCGGCGGACTAGACCTGGACCGATGGGTCCCGTTGATGGCCGTTTTCGACGCCGTGTTCCTGGTCGTCTGCCCGTTCGCCTTTAGCTTGGTGGTCGAGGAGTAGGCTGTCAGACGACCCTTCGACGAACTCCCTGATCTCGACTAGTCGGGAAGGGCAGGCAGGGCGAGCAGACTTTCATCGCATGGCCCCGTCAAACAAGGCGTAGGCACGGTTCTTATGCCAACAAGCTCTAAATTGACACCCCAATTCGGCACCTGTTATATTGGGGCGTGGAATCTAACCCGTTGGCACGCACGCTGAGAGCCAACGCTGGGTGGGGTTCTCTTCGTTTTGAGGCTTCGTCGGTCCGGCAAGAGCCTCACGTAGCTCCACCCCGCACTCCGGCACGTGACGCCCCCGGAGGCCCTGTTGAAGAAGAGTGACTTTGTCGTAAGGTTCGCGGGCGAGGGCGGACAGGGTGTGGTGACCTCCGCTGAGGGGTTCGCTCAGGCGGCCGCGCAGGTCGGCTATCACGTCCAGACCTTCGCCACCTTCCCGTCGCAGATCATGGGCGGTCCCACCTGGACTCAGACACGGGTCGCTACCTCCACGGTCCTCTCGTCCGGGGACGACTTGGACGTCCTCGTCGCCTTCAACAACTACGCCTATGACGAGCACAAGGAAGAGGTCCGCGACGGCGGCGTCATCATCTACAACACCCAGGAGTTCGAGATCGAGGACGACGGCCAGAGCTTCGGCATGCCCTTCGACGAGCTTGCCAAGTCCACCGGGAACGCCCGTGCCGCGAATATGGTCGTGATGGGGGCACTGGCATACCTGGTCAACATGCCCCAGGCCATCCTCGAGACCTTCGTTGAGCGGCGATTTACGCGCGGCCGTTCCAACGACGAAGAGATCATCAGGTCCAACATTCAAGCCCTTTCACTGGGACGCGACGAGGCGTCCAAGAGTGGCTTCAGTCTCGGGGAGTTGGCAGATCCGATCAAGCCAGAAGGCGAGCAGATTCTGATAAACGGAAACGTCGCGTTGTGCCTGGGCGCATGCGCAGCCGGGCTCGAGTTCTTCGTGGGATATCCGATCTCGCCGGCCACGTCCATTCTCATCTGGATGGAGCAACGTCTGGTCGGACCCGGAAGATTCGCCTATCAGGCGACGTCCGAGATCGAGTCCATAACGTCGATCGTGGGGGCCGGATACGCCGGGAAGAAGGCGATGACTGCCACCGCGGGGCCGGGGTTCTCGCTGATGAGCGAGGGTCTAGGTTTGGCGTGGATGGCCGAGATACCGCTTGTTGTCGCCAATATACAGCGAGGCGGTCCGGCAACCGGTCTGCCGACGAAGACCGAGCAGTCCGACCTCAACGCCGCCATGTTCCCGGCGCACGGGGACATCCGGCTTCCGGTGATCGCGCCGGGCAACGTCGAAGAGTGCTTCTACGCGGGTGTGGCCGCGATCAACTGGGCCGAACGGTACCAGGGACCCGTCGTGATCCTGAGCGAGCACGCGCTGTCCGAGCGTCAGACGAACATCCCGCGGCCTGACCTGAGCGAGCTGGTCGTCGAGGATCGCCTGGTCTACGAGGGTGCCAATGGCTACCAGCGCTACGAAGGGCAGGAGCTCTCTCCCATGCCCGTACCAGGCAAGGCCGGGAGCTATACGGCCAACGGCAGCGAGCACGACGGCATTGGCGACACGACGCACCTCCCCGCACGTCACGTCGAGATGACCGAGCGCCGCTTTGGAAAGCTCCGGCTTCTGGAGGACGGCACCTACGAGGCTCGCAACACGGAATCGGCCATCGCGGTCATGCCGTGGGGAGGTTCCAAGGGTCCAACGCTTGAAGCGTACGATCGATTGATCGAAGAGGGCGAGGAACTCGGTTGGTACTACACGATGTTCCTGAGCCCGCTCCCTCCGGCGCTGCTTGAGGAACTGAAGAGCAAGGAACTGGTCCTCGTTCCGGAACTCAACTACCAGGGCCAGTTCTCCAGCATTCTGAGGACGTTCGGCGTCAAGGCCGAGTCCGTCACACAATATAC
>CAUZJF010000374.1:0-2772 GCA_963579975.1 Dehalococcoidia bacterium | reverse complement strand
GGCTAGGCTCGAACCGATCGATTCGAGAGATGCCCGATGTTCACCGGCATAGTTGAAGAGGTTGGAACGGTCGTGGCGGTTGGCCCCGCCGGTCTGACGATCTCCGCCGCGAAGGTCATGGGCGAACTCGTCGAGGGTGCCAGTGTCAGCGTGAACGGTGTCTGCCTCACGGTCACGTCCCGCGACGAGACGCATTTCGCCGTGGACGTGGTCCCGGAGACCCTGCGCCGGACCAACCTTGGCTCGCTTCAAGTTGGCGGACACGTGAACCTAGAGAGGCCCGTCCCAGTCAGCGGGCGCCTCGACGGACATATCGTCCAGGGACACGTCGATGGCACCGGAACCATCGAATCTGTCGACTCGGAGGCCGAGGCGCTGATGGTTGCCATCGGCGCACCCCCGACGATCATGCGCTATGTAGTCGAGAAGGGATTCATCGCTGTGGACGGCACGAGCCTTACGGTTGTAAACTGTGACCCCGATAGATTTACGATTACCGTCATTCCCTACACGAGGGACAACACGATCCTTGGTAACCTCGGTCAGGGTGACGTCGTCAACCTTGAGATCGATATCCTCTCCAAGTACGTCGAACGCCTCCAGGTCGGAGCCCGGACAAACACAGAAAGCCAGGCTTGAAACATGGCATCAGTTGAACAGGCGATAGCCGACATCAAGGCCGGGAAGCTCGTGCTGGTCGTCGACGACGAGGACCGGGAGAACGAAGGCGACCTGGTGATGGCGGCCGAAAAGGTCACGCCCGACGCTGTGAACTTCATGGCTACTCACGGGCGTGGCCTCGTCTGCGTACCGATGATGGGCCAGCGCCTTGAGGAACTGCACCTTCCGATGATGGTGCAACACAATACCGCCAGGCACACTACAGCCTTTACCGTATCCGTCGACGTGCTCAACGGCACGACCTCGGGCATTTCGGCCCAGGACCGCTCCGCTACGATCAAGGCGTTGATCGGCCCGAAGACCACGGCCGACGACCTGGCCCGCCCAGGCCACGTCTTCCCCTTGAGATTCGCGCCTGGCGGCGTCCTGGTACGGGCCGGCCACACCGAGGCGATCGTCGACCTGGCCCGCCTGGCCGGGCTCTATCCCGCCGGTGTTCTCTGCGAAGTCCTCTCGGAAGACGGCTCGTCAGCCCGGTTGCCTCAGCTCGAGGAGCTTTCACGAACGCACGATATCTCCCTGGTCACCGTTGCCGACATCATTTCCTATAGACGCGACCACGAGATTCTCATCGAACGCGTCGCCGAGGCGCGGCTCCCCACCCGATACGGGGAGTTCACCGCGGTCTCGTACCGCAGCACCGTGGACAAGGACGAGCACGTCGCGCTGGTCATGGGGAGCGTCACCCGCGACGACCCGACCCTCGTGAGGGTCCACAGCGAGTGCCTCACCGGCGACGTCTTCGGCAGCACACGCTGCGACTGCGGCGAGCAGGCCGACCTCGCGTTGAAAGCGATTGCACGCGAGGGTAAGGGGATCTTCCTCTATATGCGGCAGGAGGGCCGCGGCATCGGCATCCACAACAAGATCAAGGCTTACCACCTGCAAGACCACGGGCTCGACACCGTCGACGCCAACGTCCATCTGGGTTTCGCGCCCGACGTCCGGCATTACGGCATCGGCGCCCAGATTCTTGCAGACCTCGGCGTGGGTAAGATGCGCCAGCTCACCAACAACCCGCGCAAGCTGGCGGGCCTCGACAGCTTCGGCATACAGACGGTGGAACGGGTGCCTATCATCGGTCACACGAACAAGGAGAACATCCGCTACCTGCGCGCCAAGCGCGACCGGATGGGGCACATCTTCGACGAGGTAGATGAGGTTGCCGGAGCCGAGGATTGACCGCCGAACTTTCGGGTAGCCACGACGGCCACGGACTCAGGATCGGCATCGTCGTGGCCCGATTCAACAAGTACATCACGTCCAGACTTCTAGAAGGCGCCCGGTCGGCCCTGTCCCAATGCGGTGTCAGCGACGAGGACGTGACCGTCGCCTGGGTACCCGGCTCCTTCGAGTTACCACTGATTGCCAGCAAGATGGCTGCGTCAGGACGGTACGACGCGGTCGCCTGCTTGGGCGCTGTCATTCGGGGCGAGACCGATCACTACGTGCACATCGCCGGTCAGGCGGCGACGGGCATCGCAAGCGCCGCTTTGGAGACCGGCGTCCCCGTAGTATTCGGTGTACTCACCACGGATACCGTAGAACAGGCGATGGACCGGTCAGGCGGCGAGGAGTGCGAGCACGTCGACGCCCCGCTTGGCTCCAGCAAGCCCGAGTTGGAAAACTCCAACGGCCCGCTCGGCGGCAACACAGGCTACAGCGCCGGACTCTCCGCCGTCGAGACCGCGAACCTGATAAAACAACTCGGCCCAAGCTGACCACGCAATACGAACTACGCTGATGTGTACAGGCTGCTGTCGGGAGGACCATTCAACAACATTGTCATTCCCTGACGATAGACCTGACCGAGGGGTTTCCTGGTAGGGGCGCATTGCATGTGCCCGCATCTTGATGTGGATGGCGACGCGGCCAGACACGCAGGTCTACTCCTACGTTGATCAAGACTGCTCCGAAAACTGGCAGCTTTTCATCTTTAAGGGCGCCGGAGACAACCGGCATGGACGATTCCGAACGCAGTGAGGAATCTGAGATCTTCCAACAACCCCCTTTTTTGCTTCGACAAGCTTGCGTTGAGTTCGGTCAAAGGGCTACAACGAACTGGCGGCGAGCTGTTTGTCGGAGAGGGGT
>CAUZJF010000373.1:0-2773 GCA_963579975.1 Dehalococcoidia bacterium | reverse complement strand
TGAGCACCGGCCCAAGCTGATGGTTGTGATGGTCCAGCGGGAAGTGGCCCAGGAGATGGCCGCCGAGCCTGGCCAGATGCGGCTGCTCTCGGTGGCGACCCAGATGTACGGCCGCCCTCGAATCGTGACCCAAGTGCCTCCCACGGCCTTCCGACCAAAGCCCAAGGTCACGTCAGCCGTCGTTCGTATAGATACGCACGGCCAACCGGCCGTACAGGTCGACTCGGTGGCACGCTTCTTCGATCTGGTACGGGCGGGGTTCAGCGCGCCGAGAAAGCAGCTCCGGAACAGCCTGAGTCACGGGCTGGACCGGCCGGCCGTCTCAGCCCAGGCCCTGCTCGAGGGGTCGGGCATCGATCCAACGCGACGCGCCCAGACCCTCAGCATGGCGGAGTGGGGTGCCCTATACGAGGTGTTCAGTAGGGCAGGCGACACGCGTTGATTCCATCAGAACTTATATTCTATAATTACTCTGAGGGACCGCCCCGTGGGTCTGTTCCTTTTCAAATCTCGCCACCGACGACGGACCCCGCGCAACAAAGATGATAACCATGCGACAAGATTCGACACCGGGTTCAAGTGGAAAGTACGGCGCGGACACGCTCGCCGGCCGTCCGGACGCCGAGACCCAAGGCCTGTCGCATCCGCCCGGAAAGTGCGGCATGCCTCAGATATACATGCGACAGTATAAATTATCGCTTGGTTTGACGGGCTCCACACGAACGCAGCCACCAATTCAGCGCTCGTCCTGAGCATCGCTATGTCCGCAAGGCGGGCAGTGCATAAGCGATGAACTGGTGGAGCAGCGGCTCTTACCTCTTCCCCCGCCGGGGGGAGAGGTAAGAGCCTGTCCTGAGCCTGCCGAAGGGAAGGGGACTCCTTCCCCTTTTCCCCGCGTGGTTGCCATTGCAGTTCATTGAAAAGCCCTGTCGAAGGACAAATGCAGACGACGAGGCACTTCTTGTGCAAAGAGTCGCGACCTCTAGTCCCTGCTCCCGAGGTAGACCCCGGCCGGGTCGACCTCCTCGCGAAGGATGCGCAGCTCGTCGGGCGGCGGGGCCTCGACGGTCGTGATTCCCCCTGTTACCAGGGGGGCGAACCCGGTGTTGCTCCGTACGTCGTCGAGGCTCACACCCGGCATGAACTTGTCGACCCTCAGCCGTCCGACAGCCTTGTCGATCGACATGACCGTCAGGCTCGTGACTACGACGATGTCAGGGTAGGCGACCGGCAGGCCGGCGTTCTTCCTGCCGCCGGGGCCGTCGATGTATCCGGGGCTCGTGATGTAGTCGCAATGGGCCGGGAACCTGCGCTTCTCGTGTCGGGCGATGATCAGGATTCTCTTCGCGTGGGACGCCATGTCGTTGGCCCCGCCGCTGCCGGGCAGCCTCACTTTCGGGTGATCGTAGTCGCCGATCACGGTCGAGTTGATGTTGGCGAACTGATCGATCTGGGCGCCGCCGAGAAACGCGATATCAGCCAGGCCCCGGTGAAGCACGCCGCCTAGGGCTTCGAGCATCGAGCCATGGCTAACCGCGCGGTACATCACTCGGGGGTCTGAGACCGAGACCGGTGTGGGGATGACCTCGGGCGCGATGGGTCCCGTCTCGACGATGAAGCACATGTTGGGAGCGTGGGTCTTCAGGGCCAGAAGGCTCGCGACCATGGGCATTCCTGTCCCGACCATCACCACATCGCCGTCTCCGATATGCCGGGACGCCTCGAACACCATGAGCTCGTCGAGGGAGGCGACGCCGCTCATAGCACACCCTGCATCGAGTCCCGAAGCTCCCGGAGCCTCGAGTCCCCGACGAACGTGCGCAGGTAGTCGTCGAACGTCGCGCACTCATATACGCTCCGCTGGAGGTACTCCTGGTAGCGTTCGCCTCCGGCGCGAGCCTGCTCCTGGTACGCGCGCATGTAGTCGGCGTCGTGCTCATAGTAGCGGAAGGTCGAGGTGGGGTAGGCGCCCCAGGGTTGCTCGACGACCGCGTCGACGTACAGGTATGGGATCGCGGTCCGCCCAGGGTCTGACCTTACGACGTCCGAGCTCACGACCTCTTCGCAGCTGACGATCACGGCCTGCGACGCCTTGGCCATCTCCCGCTCATGAGTCGTGAAGCCCTCGACGATCACGTTGCCGGTCTCGTCGGCCTTCTGGACGTGTATTATCGACACGTCCGGCGACAGGGCCGGAAGGAGGACGACGGGCTCGCCTGGGTTCCACGGGTTGTCGACGATCTCGAACTCCCTATCGTCGTTCGTGCGACGCTTGGCGAGGACATCGGTGCCAAGAAGGCTCTTGGTTGGAATGAACGGCAAGCCGAGGGAGCCGGCTAGAAACCTGAGCGCCATCGAGAGGTGGCTGTAGTCTTCGACCTCCACTTCGCCCGCCTCGACGGCGCTGCGCCAGCGGAAGGCGGTGCCGAAGCGCTCGAGGTTGCCGGTGCCGCAGGCGGTCTTCTTAACCAGTCCGGCCCCGACCATCACATCCATCGACATGCCCATGCTGCAGCCGACCAGAATGAGGTCCTTCTTCCCCTGGCGAACGATCTCGTGGGCCAAGGCCATCGTGTTGCGGCCTATGGTCTGGCCGCCGATTCCTACGGTCGCGCCGTCGGAAACGAACCTGGCCACCGCGTCGGCGGCGGACATGAGCTTGACGCCGGAATCGGTCCTCATACGACGGTTGGGATGCTGCGCGTCACGATTGTCAGGCAGTTTACACGTCCGCCGTAGAGTGTCAGAATGCCGGGGCAATTATAGCAGAGGG
>CAUZJF010000372.1:0-2782 GCA_963579975.1 Dehalococcoidia bacterium | reverse complement strand
GCCCCTCCGCCATCAGCCCGGCACGCTGTGGTACTACAGCATCGCAGTCGACGTTCAAGGCTACCTCGTCGAGGTGCTCTCGGGTCAACCGTTCGACGAGTACCTCCAGGAACGGGTCTTCGGGCCACTGCGCATGGTCGATACCGGCTTCCACGTGCCGGAAGAGGATCACGACCGCCTGGCCCAGTACTACGGCTATGACCAGGATGGCAATCTCACCGCGCCGGCCAACTCGGGGACCGTGGGGTCGCGAGCCTTCCTGGACCCGACGACGTTCTTTTCCGGCGGCGGCGGGCTGGTCTCGACGACCACCGACTACATGCGCTTCTCACTGATGCTGCTGAACGGTGGCGAACTGGACGGGGTGCGCATCCTCTCGCCCACGACAATCGAGTTGATGACTCGAAACCAGATGCCGCGCGACAACCCCGAGCGTAGTCCCGGGCAGGGTTTCGGGCTCGACTTCAGCGTAGTGCTGGATCCAGTCGCATCAGAGTTCTACTCGGTGGGCGAATACTACTGGGGCGGAGCCGCCGGTACTTGGTTCTGGATCGACCCCGCCGAGGATCTGGTCTTCGTCGGCATGATCCAGCAGCGTGGCGGTCGGGGGCGACCCAACGTACGCTCGATTTCGCACAGACTTACTTATCAGGCTATCATTGAGCCGCTGTCCCAAATGGAAGAGAACGAATAGGCCACAATGTCGAGTACGAACGTCACACAACGGCTGTTTTTCTGAGGAGATACCATGTCATCGTCACGACTTCTGATGTCCACGCTGTTCGTCTGCGGTGCCGCTCTATTGACCGCATGCGCCAGCGATTCCGGAGATTCGGCCGAGATGGCCATGGCCGGCAACATGATCACCGGTGAAGGACTGCCGAACCCGACCTCGACGGTGGAGCAGAACTGGGGCGACCTCCCCGATGGCCGGGAGTGGGGCTCGACCGCCGGAATCGACATCGACCCGAACGACGGCCACATCTGGGCCTACGAGCGTTGCGGCGCCAGCAGCTTCGGCGGCGGGGCGCCCATCAACTGTGATACCAACCCCGTAGACCCGATCTTCAAGTTCGATCGCAACACCGGACAGGTGCTCGCGAACTTCGGCGGGGGAATCTTCCAGACGCCGCACGGAATCCACGTCGACAGCGACGGCAACGTATGGGTGACCGACTTCGCCGGGAACCGGGAAGGAACCAAGGGTCATCAGGTCCATAAGTTCAGCCCCACGGGCGAGCTCCTGATGTCGCTCGGCACCGCTGGCCAGCCCGGAAGCGGACCAGGCCAGCTGAACCAACCGAACGACGTGATCACCGCGCCGGACGGAAGCATCTTCGTCGCGGATGGGCACAACGGTCAGGGCATGACCACCATGGCGGCAATGGCGGATGGACGTGAAGCGGGCTCGACCGGCCGCATCCTCAAATACTCAGCCGACGGCACATTCCTCAAAGAGTGGGGCCAGATCGGGAGGCTTCACGGCGAGTTCCGGACGCCGCACGCTCTTGCGTTCGACTCGCAAGGTCGCCTCTTCGTCGCGGACCGTGGTAACCACCGCATCGAGATCTTCGACCAGGAAGGCAACTACCTCGACTCCCGCTACAGCTTCGGGCGCATCAGTGGGCTCTTCATCACAGCGGACGACATCCTTTATGCGATCGACTCCGAATCGAGCATGACCAGCCACGCGAACTGGATGAATGGGGTCCGGATCGGCCCGGTGGACGGGGATCACATCACGGGCTTCATTCCGCCGTTCGACGCAGACACCCGGCCCTACCAGGGCGCGGCGGGCGAGGGTGTGGCCGTCGACGCGGACGGAAATGTCTACGCAGCAGAAGGCCCGAATTCGCTGCGCTGGGCTGGTGGAGCGCTGACGAAGTACGTGAAGGGGATGTAGACGGCTAGGGGGCGCCTGACGGCTCGTCCGTCTCAGGCGCCCCGGCCCTCGGGGCGTCGAGCAGCTTTTCGGTGAAGTCGACGCGTTCATTCAACCTCGCCATCTCATCCTCGGCCGCGAAAACCTGATCACGGAGTGCGTCCAGCTGCTGGTAGACGTTGCCCAGCTCCGAGCGGTCCTCTCGTCCCCCCTCGAGCTTGCTGATACGGTGCCACATCCATCCGAGAAGCACGGCCATGGTGCCTGAGCCCACGACCAGGATCAGGATCAGTAATAGAACTGCGATGGTCATGTCCTCCTCCTCAAGGAATCAGGCGCCCGAGACTGCCCGCTACGCA
The DNA here is from genome assembly GCA_963579975.1 of Dehalococcoidia bacterium. Lineage (GTDB taxonomy): Bacteria > Chloroflexota > Dehalococcoidia > Lucifugimonadales > CAUZJF01 > CAUZJF01. The sequence goes on along the minus strand of CAUZJF010000372.1, from coordinate 541 downwards.
CTCTCCCTACGAGTAAAAGCGGTGGAGCCTTCCCGGCTAGCGTTCCCCTCGCCAACGAGCTCAAGCGCCGCCGTCCGCTTCAAGGAACGGAGCACTCGCAAGCTGTGCTATGGCTCGCCCACATTCGTCCGCCGTTTCCCTCGTCCAAAAGGCGAGCGACAATGCCTTGGCCTGGGGCTCCCCGTCCTCGTTTGTCGTGAGGACCACACGGAAACTCTTTGAATCGGGGCCCTGCATATTGGTCTCGACCTTGGTCCTCTGCGTCCTCGACGTTGTAGAGTCGGGCGACGAAACGAAGGTGCTCCTCAACGGTCAGGTCATCGAAGAACCGCGGATCGTCGGCACGAACGCGAGTTCGCGCTTCGCCGGGATGGGGTCGAGCTCCAGGTTGTGGCCGGCGACGTGGACCGTGCCATGAGTAGGACGAATGATTCCCGCCAGGCAGCGGAGAGTGCTGGTCTTGCCGGCGCCGTTCTGACCGACCAGCCCCACGATCTCGCCGCCCTCAACCGTGAACGAAAGCTGATCCACCGCCGTGAGC
>CAUZJF010000371.1:0-2797 GCA_963579975.1 Dehalococcoidia bacterium | reverse complement strand
CGCTTGGCCTCGATAGCCGCTCGCAATCCAGCGATGCCACCGCCCACGATGAGGACGTCATGTTCGGGCAAGGCGTAATCCCTTCAGGCAGTCGATGAGAGCAGGTGCCAATCCTAGCAAAAGGACTGCCAAAGGGCAATTGCTGTACCGTCAGCCGTCCCGTCCTGAAGGCGTTTCCAACAGCAGACGGCCCCGAAACGACTCGGGGCCGCCTTCCGCCAACCTTCCCCTCCCTTCGGACTATTCGGGCTGGGCGTCGAGGGTGATGCCCGCCGTCCTTTTGTTCGTTCCGTCGAAGAACTCGACATCCACCGTGGACCCGCTCCGGTACTTTGTGAGGATCCTTCCCAGGCCGGCGATAGATGTCGCCCTGCTTGAGCCCGGCCTTCTCCGCGGGGGAGTCGGGCCCGACCGAAACGACCAGCCCCCGACTCATCGCCAGCGCCTCGGTCACGTTGGAGATAGAGACGCCAAGGAAGCCCAGCTCGATGCGGCCATTGGCGATCAGCCCGGCGATGAGCGGCCTCGAGGGGTCGAGAGGTATGGAGAAGCCAATGCCGTCAGCGGTGGGAACCTTCGCCGTATTGATCCCCACCATCCGGCCATAGCAGTCGACAAGGGGACCGCCGCTGTTTCCCGGATTGATGGCGGCGTCGGTCTGGATCAGGCTCCTGATCGTGATAGTCGGCGAAATGTCGATGGAGCGGTCCAGGGCACTGACGAGACCGCCAGTGACCGTCGGCCCGACGGGAAGGTCCAGGGCCTGGCCGATGGCGACGACCGGGTCGCCGACCTTGAGATCGGCGGAGCTTCCGAACTCGATCGGTACGAGGCTCTCGGCGTCGATCCTGATAACCGCCAGGTCCATCGCGGGATCGCGGCTGATGAGCTCCGCCTGGAACGCGCGGGCATCGGAGAGGATCACGATGATCTTGGCCGCTCCCTCGACGACGTGGTTGTTGGTGCGGATAAGGCCCTCGTCCGAAATCACCTCACCGGTGCCTACTCCGCCGACGGGCACCGCGCGATTAAATCCGCCGAGTTGACTCCCTCCGTCTGGATATGGACGACGGAGGGAGTCAGCTCGGCGACGATCTCGGCGATGCTCTTCTCCGGATTGGCATCGATCACCTCCACAGGCTCCGGCGCAGGTATCGGCGGCGCGGCGGTCGGCGTCAGGGCTGCCGTGGAGGCCAAGGTCGCCGGACACGCCAGTGTGGAAGTCGCTCGCCAGGAAGAGCGGTCGGCGTCAAGGCCGAGCCTTGACAGGCGACCAGGATCAGCGCCGTAACAAGAAACGAAGAAAGAAGAACAGTACCGCGAAGGCGGTGTACCCAAGACATGAAAGACCTCCATCCGCATGGCTATATGTGCGTTGATGATTAGTGCGACGGCTCGGGTTCAAGGGATTGATCACCTCTGTTGAAAAGGGTGATTCCGGTTCCCGTATAATGGCCGCGACCAACGGCAGCCAAACAGGAGGCGCGCATGTCCGACACTGTCCTTTATGAAATCAAGGATCGCATCGCCTACATCACCCTCAACCGTCCGGACCAGCTGAACGCCCAGAACAGCGAGATGCGGAAGCGCCTTCGCGAGGTCTACGACGACTTCGACCGCAATCCCGACTGCTCGGCGGGCATCGTCACCGGAGCGGGTGATCGGTCCTTCAGCACGGGGGCCGACTTGAAGGAGCGGACGGCCCGCGACGCCCAGGGCAACCGTGACCCGCTACCTGAGAACGATCTGGAGACGGCGAAGCCGATGATCGTTGCCATTCACGGATGGTGCATAGCAGCCGGGCTGGAGCTCGCTATGCGGGCCGACATTCGCATCGCCACGCCCGAGTCCCGATTCGGCCTCCCCGAGCCTCGGTGGAGCCTGCTGGCGGGATATGGCCTGCACAATCTGAACCGCATGGTCCCGCTGGGCGAGGCGCTGCACATGCAGCTCACCGGGGATTTCATCGACGCCGAGCGTGCTTACCAGATTGGTCTGATTCAGAGGCTAGCGCCGCGCGATCAGCTTATGGACGAGGCGCGGAAGGTCGCGGATTCGATCCTCTCATGCGCCCCGCGGGCCGTCCAGGCGATCAAGGACATCGTCAAGACGGGCCGCAACATGCCGATCGAGTCCGCCTGGAAGTACGGCCACCCCATAGCGCGGGAGGTGTACTCGACCGAGGATGCTACCGAGGGGCCGAAGGCCTTCGTCGAAAAGCGCCGGCCACAGTGGAAGAGCCGGTAGGGGAGCCTGCACCCCAGTCCTTTTCCTGAGAAGGGGACCTGCTGCAAAACCGTCATCCTGAGGAGCGTTGCGGCGAAGAATCTCGGGCGAGGGCTGCGGCCAACAGTGTGGCTCCGTCACCCAAGACCCTTCGCTGCGCTCAGGAGCGTTGTTGCGGAGTTGGTGCGCGGCCTTCAGACAAGCGAGGCTCTGTTACACTCCCCGCCAGACCACTGACTGGCGTGCGGGGAGGAGCATGGTGGTGAGACGGCGGGCAATTGCCAACGGGGCACGAGCCCTAGCCAAAACTGACCCGGTTCTGAAGGGCATCATCGAGAGGATTGGTCCCCTCGAATGGCCGGAGGCTCGGGAGCCGTTTCCTGCCCTAGTACGTTCCATCTGCTACCAGCAGCTCGCCGGGAGCGCAGCCGCGGCTATCATGAGCAGATTCTTGGCGCTCTACCCTTCCGACAGCTTCCCTGGCCCCCATGCCGTCCTGGCGACACCGGACGAGACGCTACGTTCCGTGGGACTCTCTCGGCAGAAGCTTTCGTACATGAAGGACCTGTCC
>CAUZJF010000370.1:0-2799 GCA_963579975.1 Dehalococcoidia bacterium | reverse complement strand
CAAGTTCGTCGAGTGCACCCTAGGGCAGAAGTATCGCCAGATCGACTCTTCCGGACGGGTTTCCGGCGGCGCCATGCACTACCTCGAACGTGGCCTGCGAGAGATGGGCCTCGGACCTCTCGGGAAGACGTTGGGCGTCTTTTTCGCGGTGCTCTGCGTCGGCGGCTCGTTCGGCGGTGGCAACATGTTCCAGGTCAATCAAAGCTATGAGGCCATCGCTAACGCGGCGGGCTTCGCGCAGGATTCGTTCCTGGGGCAGCACGGCTCGGCGATCTACGGAGTCGTAGCGGCGGTCCTGGTCGGCCTCGTGATTATTGGCGGAATCCGTCGCATTGCTTCGACGGCGTCGAGCATCGTGCCCGGGATGTGCGTTCTCTACGTTGTCGTCTCGGCCGCTATCCTGCTCGCGAATGTGGCACAAATCCCGGCCGCCTTCGGCACCATTCTGATGGAGGCGTTTTCGCCCGCGGCGATCAAGGGCGGCTTCCTGGGCGTTCTGATCATCGGGGTCCAACGTGCAGCGTTCTCCAATGAGGCCGGTATTGGCTCGGCGGCGATCGCCCACGCCGCGGCCAAGACGGACGAACCGGTTCGTGAGGGTATCGTTGCGCTACTGGAACCGTTCATCGATACCATCCTGATCTGTACCATGACCGGCTTGGTGGTCGTCGTCACCGGGGCCCATGAGTTCGCCGCCGAGGGTGCTGGCAATAAGGGCGTCGCTATCACGTCCCACGCCTGGGCGTCCCTTTCCCCGTGGCTACCTGCCGTCCTGGCTTTTGCCACCGTGCTGTTCGCGTTTTCGACCATGATCTCCTGGTCGTACTACGGTGAACGCTGCTGGGAATACCTCTTCGGTGAGCGCAGCACGCTGGCCTACAAGGTGATTTTTCTGCTCTTCGTCTTCATCGGGGCGGTCAGCCGGCTCGGGAGTGTCCTCGATTTCTCCGACATGATGATCCTTGGCATGGCCTTCCCGAACTTGATCGGCTGCCTTCTCCTGAGTGGGAAGGTCCGCCGTGATCTGGCCAATTACTGGGCGAAGTACTGCGCCGGCGAGTTCAAGCGTTACAGTTGAACGAGGTCTTGATCTGCCGCGGGTCTTGTCCGGGTTGCCCCGGCCGGGGAGAATGACAGGCATAGCGTTTTTCTACTGTCGTGACCTGTATAAACGAACCGAGTGGTCCGTCGAAGTCGACGAGCCCGTGATCACGTTTGGCGGCTCTTCGACGGCCACGGTGCCGCTCCCGGACCGCAGTCTCGATGCCTGCGAGGTCGTCGTCCAGCAAGGGCCAACGGGCTACTCTTTGGAGGAGCGCACTGGCAGTGGGCGAGTGACTTGGAACGATAGTCCTCTACCGCGGGGCGAGCCTTCGACAAGGCCGCTCAAGAGTGGTGACCGTATCGGCCTGGGCCGCGTCCAGGTGGTCTTCTTTCTCGAACGACCCGCGCAGCTTGCGGCGGAAGCCGCGTTGGGGCCCGCACCGCCCGTCCTCGAGCCGGGACCCGATCCTCGTTTCGGGCTGCGGCAGCTCGTTGCCCTGGCCGTGGCGACCTGGTTCCTCGGCGTCGGGGCTGGGTTGGTGCTCGGGATTCTGGGCCTGGGCCGACAGTAAGCGTTGGAAGTTAAGCCTAACAGTCCGTTGAAAAAGTGCTTCGAGCCGCGAGTCGAGTTATTTTCGTTCAGATCGTCCGCGTCAAAACGGAGGCAACCTGGTTGGTTTCCGAGTTTTGACGCGGACGACTCTGGACGGAAAGGGCCGGCTCTCGGCCGAATGACTTTTTCAACGGGCTGCTAAGCTCCAACCTGAGTCCGGGCTATTCCCAATGCCTGTGGCGCCGGCTACCATCCACTACGAGAGTGGGCGTCGGCGTCGGCGGTTGCGCCGCTCTTTACGCCGGGCCCATCGCTCGCACTGGGTGAGGAATTCCTCAGGCTCGCCGGGCCACGGGGCCGTGCTGGAGGCATGTTCCAGGTAGCGCGTGATCAAGGAGGTCAGGTCGGCGGCAGTCACGCCGCCCTTTTCGGGGCTCGAGAGCTGACGGAGGCTGACGACCAAACGGGCTAGATCGCGGATTCGGACGCGTCGCGGCGGTGGGGTCTGTTGCAACCGGTTCATGCCCTCGAGATCGACGAGGTGCACGCACACGCGGTGGTTGTCGCTGTCCGTGTTGACCAGAATGTTGGGAGCTTTCAGGTCCCGTTGGCGGAAGCCCGCCGCGTGGAGGGCAGCGATCTCCGTCGCCAGCGCATCCCACAGAGAATCTTTGAGAGCTGAGTCCCCAGCTCCGGCGAATGCGGAGCTGCCGAGGAAATCGTGCAGCATCTGCCCGCCGACCGATTCCAAGACCAGGAAGCTCCGACGTACCAAGCCACGCGGACGGTGCTCGATGAGGGCAAGCGGTCGAGGTGCTGGCACATTCTCGCGAGCGAGCACCAGGCCGTATCGAAACGCGCGGTAGGCACGCGCCGGTCGCCGCGCGATCGCGTAGCGCAGGCTGCGCCCCAGACTGAGGCGCTCGGTCTTGATGAAGGCATCCCCCGTTTCGAGCGTCAGCTCCGCAATGTGGGGCCGGCGACGGGGGACTGCGAACCAGTCGAGATGCTCGCCAAGCCAGCGTTCCGCGACTGCGCGGGGTACCTGGCAGTTGCAAGTGATCCGGACAGGCGGACGGAGGAGTTGGTAGGTATCCGTGGCCGCTTCGTTCAAGTGGGGTCTCCGGGGGGGGAAGGACTCTGGAGGATTCTCTCCCCTTGCCCCGAAAAGTCGAGCCTTTCCCAACCGTTCGTCTGAGTCG
>CAUZJF010000369.1:0-2828 GCA_963579975.1 Dehalococcoidia bacterium | reverse complement strand
TGCCGTACGTACCGTGCGTCCAGCCCTTCTTCGAGCATGACTCGGAGCCCTTCTCGAAGGCCCAGCAGCATGCTGACCGGCGCTGTGTGGTGATAGACGTGATCGAAACCCCAGTAGTTGGCTATCAGCCCGAGATCGAGGTACCAGGACACGGGCTTGCGCTCTCTTGACGTGACCACGTCGTGGGCCCTGGGACTGAGGGCTGCAGGAGATAACCCGGGGGGACACCCCAAGCACTTCTGCGTGGCCGAGTAACAATAGTCGATGCCCAACCGGTCGACCGCCACGTCGGAGCCACCCAGGGACGTGACCGCGTCCACCATGAACAGCGCTCCGTGCTCTTGCGCAAGGGCAGAAAGCTCCTCCAGGGGCTGGAGTATCCCCGTCGAGGTCTCTGCGTGTATGGCGGCGACCAGCTTGACGCTAGTGTGCTTCTTCAGCTCCTCTTCGAGCATTTCCGGCGGAAAGGGCCGTCCCCAGTCGCTCCGCAGCGCCACCACATTCGCCCCTACCCGACCGGCCATGTCGGCCATGCGCTCACCGAAGAACCCGCAGACGCACAGCACGACGGTGTCGTCAGGCTCGAGCAGACTGTTCAGCCCTGACTCCATCCCGGCGGACCCCGTTCCCGAAAGCGCCAGCGTGAGGCTCTCCTGGGTCTGAAAAGGAGCCTTGAGGAGCTGCGAGATTTCGTCCATGATCAGGAGAAAATCTGGGTCCAGATATCCGATCATCGGCGCCATCATCGCCTGGAGCACCCGGGGGTTGGCGCTGCTTGGCCCAGGGCCCAGAAGAATCCTGGGCGGGACTACCGGCATCGTAGACTCGGGCATGGAATACTGGGACATTGTTCTCCTGGTTTGGCCGTAGCGGGAATCGCAGGTCATTATATATGAGCGTCGGTACATCGTCGCCGGCCATGAAAACCAATCCGCTGTCGAAGCATTATCGTATGTACCGATAGACTTTAGGTACCGCATTGAGAACAGAACCCAAACATGAATAGACGCCTCGTCCTCGTGGCCTCCGCGGCGCTGTCCATCGCCGTTTTGGCCTGCGGGGCCTCGCCTTCCACGGATGACGGTGAACAGGATACCGTGCAGCCGCCCACAGCAGCCGTCGGTGCGGCCTCGCAGACGGACGGGTCCGTCGTTGATGCCCCGTCCGTCGCGTCAGGTAACGAGACCACCGAGACGGACGCGTGGGTGGACACGCGTCCCGCGGAGCGCGGCCACAACGTCGGCGACTTCGCTCCCGAGTTCGCCATGACGCTGGCCGACGGTATCGAAATAGTCCTGGCGGACCTGGTCAGCCAGTCTCAACCGGCCTTCCTGTTCTTCTTCGCCACGTGGTGACCGACATGTCGCGCCGAGTTGCGGCGCATGAAAGAGACCTTCCCGAAGTACCCGGAGAACGTCGCAATATATGCCGTCGGCTTGGATCCTTTGGAGTCCCCATTAGAGCTTGAGCAGTTCCGCAAGGAACAGGGTCTCCAGTTTCCCGTCGCCGTGCCCACCAGCCGGATGATCGCCGACTTCAGGGTTTTGGTCCAGTCGACGAAAGTAGGTATCGACGGCAGCGGCCGCATCATCTACCGCGACGGATATGGCAAGGGGGGAGAAGACGGTTTCGCGGAAGTCATCCGGAACCTCTCCGAGACCGCGGGCTAGTCCCACTCCCCGCCCTAGGTTGCCGACCCACCCCGCTTAGGCTATCCTCCCGATTCGACCAGGCCACGCACTCACGTGTGCCGATCGTCTATCGGGAGGAACCCATGACCGAGCCACGCCCTCGAGCGACCGATCTCGGAGTCGAGATCGGAATCCTTCCGCCTGGACCCCACAACTCCATCACGGACGTACCTGAGGTCTCGGTCGGCCATGTGACTCTGGTGGATGGCGACGGCCCGCTGAATATCGGCCACGGGCCAGTCAGGACGGGCGTTACAGCCATCCTCCCACATCAGGACAACGTCTTCGAGCGCAAAATCACGGCCTCGGCCCACGTCGTTAATGGGTTCGGAAAAGCGGTCGGGTTCCTGCAGGTGGGCGAACTCGGCGTGATCGAGAGCCCCATCGTGCTTACCAGCACCCTCAGCACCTGGCGCGCCGCCGACGCCCTGATCAACTACCTCTCGGAACGGAGTCCCGGTGTGTACTCGTTCAATCCCGTCGTAGGCGAATGCAACGACGGGTTCTTGAACGACATCATCGGCCGCCACATCCGGTCCGAGCATGTTCTCGGCGCGATCAGCGGAGCCCGGTCTCCCAGCACCGACGAAGGAAACGTCGGCGCTGGAACCGGTATGACCGGGTTTGGCTGGAAAGGCGGAATCGGCACCGCGTCGAGATTGTGCGAGGTGGCCGGCGGTCAGCACACCGTGGGGGTAATGACCCTCACCAACACCGGCGACTCGCGGGAGTTCCGCATCGACGGCGTACGAATCGGACGCCGGCTGCTGCCTCCCGACGACGAGTTCGATCCGACCGGCGGTGCCGGCTCGATCATCATGGTCGTGGCAACCAACGCTCCGGTAAGCTCGCGGCAGGTCGGCCGGATCGGCCGAAGGGCTGCTCTCGGCCTGGCCCGGGCCGGCGGCATCGCCGACCACCACAGCGGGGACTTCATAATCGCGTTCACGAACGCCCGCGAGGGCCGCGGGCTGGGCGACGCCGACCTTACACCACTGATGCGCGGCGCTATCGAGGCGACCGAGGAGGCGGTCATCAACTCGGTGCTGCGGGCCGAGACGATGGTCGGACGAGACGGCAACACCCGCCACGGAATCCCCATCGATGGCGTGCGGGAGATATTGTCGGCGCGGGGGC
>CAUZJF010000368.1:0-2830 GCA_963579975.1 Dehalococcoidia bacterium | reverse complement strand
GCGGAAGCGACCACATGTCGTTCATCTGTCGGGGGACAACGGGATTTCGCCTGCAGTCCCACTATCCGGACTACCGGCAATACACCTGGCACACCGACATCGACACCTACGACAAACTCGTGTTCGACGACCTGAGAAACAACGCGACGCTGGCAGCGATGTTGGCATACTTGGCATCAGAGGACCCGGAGCGGGTGTCCAACACGCAAAGGGCGCTTCCTGGCCATCAAGAGTGGCCGGGGTGTCGGCCCGCCCGGCGAAGCTCCGGCAGATAGCCAAGGCCGTACGCGACGCTGGACAAACCGGGCGTTCGTGCATACCATCGGCCAGTTTCAGGCTGTTTGAGGCACTGGCATAAGAGGATTCAAACTCTCCAGTTGGAGGAGACAATCGATGGCGCGGATTCGTGTCACGCTGAAGGGGATCAAGATTCTCGACAAGCTCGAGCCGTTCTTCAAGGATACGGGAGAGTTCCGCTTCCGTTCTCATGTTTCGAGTGATAACGCGGGTGGTCTCTCTGAGGAGACCACATTCCCCGAAGAAGGGCACTATTCGCTCTCCGACAAACCGGGCTGGAATTGCGTGACCCTGAACAAAGTGCTGTTCGACGGCGACGTCGAAGACCACCTGGTCGTGGAACTGTTCGGTGAAGAGATCGACACGCTCTCCGCCAATGACGAGCTCGACCGGTATAGCCGGGAGTTCAGTGGCCCGGTCGATGACTGGGTGGGTCTCTTCGAGCCCGCGGACGAGGGATCAACCGATCCTGAAGCAATGTCCAACTGGCGCATCAGCTACATCATCGAGAAGGTCTGAGTCTCGGCACACGGCCGAAGGTAAGAGGGCCGCCGGTACACCCGGTGGCCCTTTTCTCGTTGCAGGCCCGGCTCCGTTGCAACCCAGCCCCGCCACCCCAAGGTGCCCTAGAAGAACACGGGCTCCTTGTAGCTGCCGAAGACCGCCTCCATCGCATGCCGAATCTCGAACAACGTGCAGTCGGACCGGGCACAGTCGAGGATGGCCGGGACGACGTTGCCCCCGTCGCGACAAACACCCTCGAGGACCTGTAAGGACTGCTGCACCTGGGCGTCCTCCCTGCCGGCCCGTAGCTCGGCCATACGCTCACGCTGCCGTTCCTCCGCTGAGGCGTCGATCTTCAGGGTATCGATTTCGACCTTTTCCGAACCTTCGGTGAACTCGTTCACACCGACCACCACCCGCGCGGACGCTTCCACTTCACCCTGCTGGCGAAGAGCCGAGGTTGCAATCTCCTGCTGGAAGAAGCCTGTCTCGATGCCCGGGACGACGCCGCCCAGCGCATCAATCTGGCCGAACAAGTCCATCGCCTCTGCCTCGAGCCGGTCCGTGAGAGACTCCACATAGTACGAGCCGGCCAACGGGTCGATCGTATTGGGTACGCCACTCTCATAGGCCAGGATCTGTTGCGTACGCAGCGCGATTCGCACGGCCTTTTCCGTCGGAAGTGACAGGGTCTCGTCCATGGAGTTCGTGTGGAGGGACTGGGTACCACCAAGCACTGCCGCCATGGCCTGATAGGCGACGCGCACGATGTTGTTCTCGGGCTGCTGCGCAGTGAGGCTCACTCCAGCCGTTTGAGCGTGAGTGCGCAGCCTCCACGCATCTGGATTCGTGGCGCCGTACTTGTCCCGCATGACCCGAGCCCAGATTCGCCGGGCCGCCCGGAACTTGGCGATCTCCTCGAAGAAGTCGTTGTGGACGTCGAAGAAGAACGAGAGCCTGGGTGCGAAGAGATTCACGTCCAGACCTCGCTGAATGCCCCTCTCCACATACTCGAAGCCGTTGCGAAGCGTGAACGCCAACTCCTGAGTTGCCGTAGCACCGGCCTCACGAATGTGGTAGCCGGAGATCGAGATGGGGTTGTACTTCGGCGCATGCTCCGAGCACCATTCGAACATGTCGACGATGCAGCGCAAGGCGGGTTCCGGCGGGAACACCCAAGCGTGCTGAGCCTGGTACTCCTTCAGGATGTCGTTTTGGGCCGTCCCCCGCAGCTTGTCGGGCGAGATTCCTTGCCGTTCCGCGGCAGCCACGTAGAAGCAATAGAGGATTACGGCGGGTCCATTGATGGTCATGGACACGGAGACCTGATCGAGGGGGATGCCCTCGAAGAGCGTCGCCATGTCGTTCAGAGACGAAATCGCGACTCCGCAGACACCGACTTCACCGAGAGACCGCGGGTGATCGCTGTCATAGCCCATGAGCGTGGGAAAGTCGAATGCCACCGACAAACCCGTGGTGCCGTGTTCAAGCAGGTACCGGTATCGCTCGTTGGTCTCTTCGGCCGTGGCGAAGCCCGCGAACTGACGCATCGTCCAGAGACGGGTGCGGTACATGGTTGAATAAGGACCACGTGTGAACGGGAACTGGCCGGGAACCCCGAGGGCGTCCTCATAGCGCTCCGCCCCTGCCCGGTCGGCAGGCGTGTAGAGCGGCTGTACTTCCATACCCGAGAGGGTCGTAAAGAGCGCATCCCGAGTAGGCGTCGCTCCGGACTCCTCTTTCCACGTCTTCAACTGGTCCCGAAGCTGCTCGATCTCCGCTTCCTGCTCGGCCACCTTCTCCAACAAGTCGCCTGGAGACATCATATCTCGCTCTATAGTGGACATGTTGAAGTCTACACATTTCTTACTGAAATGTCCCGATCCGAGCGCTAGGGACCCAGCAGATTTCCAATAATCGAGGAGGACACGGAATAGGGGGTAGCCTTGCCGCCCTGTATCCGGTCGAGGCCCTCTTCGAGAAGTGATGCGGTGGCTTCGCTCCCCCAGAGAATCCCCCGAAGCTCGCG
>CAUZJF010000367.1:0-2840 GCA_963579975.1 Dehalococcoidia bacterium | reverse complement strand
CCTGAAAGCTCAGAGAAAGGTCTCTTGGCAAATTCGGCCATCTGGCATTGCTCTAGACAGGCGTCGATCATTTCGTGGTCCGGGCGGTCCAAACGCCATCTCAGCCCTGAATCGGGTTGGAATCGCCCGAGGGCCACAACGTCTCTGACGGTAGCGTAGGGTGGGTCGTGGAGGTCCTGGGGCAAGAACGCAAAGTGGCGGCGGTGTTGCCGCGGCGGTATGGTGTCGTCGTTGGAATGCGCAAAGGAAACACTACCGACGTCGGGCAAGAGTTGGCCTGTGAGGAGGTGGAGCAGGGTGGTCTTGCCCGAGCCGTTCTGCCCGAGCAGGCAGACGAATGAGCCACGCAGTAGTGTTGTACTGACGTCCCGGATTGCTGGCTGCCCGTCGTAGTCGTACGACAGGTTTTCCAACCGTATCTTCATGCCACGCGCCTCGCGACCGCGATCATCAAAGGAGCTCCAAGGGCCGTTGTCACGAGGCCCACGGGCACCTCGGACGGCATGAAAGCCAGACGGGCGACCTGGTCGGCGTAGAGCGTGACTGCAGCGCCCAGAGGGATTGATACCGCAGTAACGACCCGTGCGTCGCTGCCGACCAGTCCTCGCGCCAAGTGCGGGACCATGAGCCCGACGAAGCCGACCATTCCCGCCACTGCAACGGCTGTGCCTCCCAGAATGCCCGCCGCCGCCATCGCTCCAAGGCGGGTACCGTTAGGGTTGCCGCCGAGATTGGCGGCGATGGTATCGCCCAGGACCAGGAGGTTCAGCCTACCGGATACCGCGAGGGCGAGTCCCAGGCCTATCACCATGAACGGAAGGGCCGCCGATGTGTCTTGCCAGGTTCGTTGTGCAAGGCTCCCCCCAATCAGGCCGAGGGTCTGCTGGGAAAAGACCTGGGCATGCGCCAGAACGCCGGTCGTAATGGCAAGAGCCAACGCTCCTACGGAAACCCCGATCAGGGCTAACCGGATGGGCGGGATGTCTCTGCGAGACGCGAAAAAAGAGATGACACCGGCGCCCAGTAATGACGCCGCTACGGACATCGACATCAGGCCCCACGGGCCGAGGCTCAAGACGCCCGTCAGTGCGAGAGCCTGCACGATGGTCGCGCCGCCTCCTACGCCAAAGAGCTGAGGGTCGCCCAAGGGATTGCGGGTTGACGTCTGGAGCAGCGCACCCGCCGTGCCCAGGCAGGCCCCGACCAGCAGCGCCGCCGTCACGCGGGGGAGTCGCAAGGACCAGACCACCACCTCCGCAGAGCGATCCCCGTCTGAGAACAGCGCCTTAACCAGCTGTCGCAGTCCCAGGTTGGCCGGACCGAAAGCCGTCCCTACAACGATTCCGAGGACTAGTACTAGCGCCAGGCTGCCCAGGGTCCACGATGTTCGACGCAACTAGGAGGCTTCTCCCAGCAGTCCTACGAGCTCCTCGACAGCGTCCGCTATGCGAGGTCCGGGCGCCTGGAGGAACAGCGCCGGATCGAGTTCCTTCGACCTGCCCTCCTTGACTGCCGCGAGTTCCTTGAACCCCGGGAAGAGTGGCAGGACCGACGACAATTGAGGCGCCGGTGCGGGCGCGGGCGAAATCGTGAACACGAAGTCTGGGTCTGCCGAGACCGCTTGCTCGGCGGAGAATTGAGTGAAGCCTGGGAACGGCCCGGAGTCGGGCAGCCCGTCCGCCAGGTTCGTCAGCTTCAGAAGCGCCGCTACTGCTCCAGGGTACGACTCAGGCTTGGCGGCGTAGACGTTTCTGCCGGCGTCCGAGATCAGGATGAGGACGCTTTTCTGAGCGGCTACGGTCGAGACCGCTTCATCGACACGAGAGCGCACGTCTTGCGCGGCCTGCCTGGCGGCCTCGTGCCGGCCGATGACGCTTCCCAAGAGCTCCAGCCCGTCCGCTACGTCGTCCAGCGACGCTGCTCGTACCGCCAAGACTGGCGCGCCGATTTGCTGAAGAGCTTCCACAAGCTGGCGTTGAGTAAGAGCCTCGATGAGTATGAGGTCCGGCTCCTGCGCCGCTATCGCCTCCATGCTCGGCGTATATGCCCCACCCACTTCGGGTAGGTATTGCGTCTCTGGAGGATACCCGGATGAGCTGTCCCGTGCCACGGCGACGCCGCCCACCTCATAAAGCATCTCGGTGGCGGTTGGACTGATCGTCACGATCCGCTCCGGCTGCTGAGATATCTCAACCGACCTGTCCAACATGTCAGTGACCGTCATTGGGTATGAGGACTCGGACAGGGCTTCGGCGTCGTCCAATTCCGTCGTGCCCGACACCTGCGAAGTCGCGCTCGAGTCTTCTTCGTCGGTGGAGTCCGAGCAGGCCACCAACGAGAGAAACGCCAGAAGGGCGAGACTCAGTGCAAATCCCATTCTCAAGTTGACCATCGTAGTTCTTTCTCATTCAGTCCGCCTCGTACGGCGGAGTTTCGTGAACCTTGTAAGCTGGCGCCGTTCCGGGTGACGCTTCCGTCAGTATTTGAAACTAGCCTTCGAACTCCTCGTGTGCCTTAACGATGCCGACCATCACCTGATCATTTATCTCGATAATCTTCCTCCAGGTGTCGTAAGAAAGGGAATCCAGTACCGCGTTCCGGAAAAAGACGAGGGCAGCCAGGGAATCCGCCAACGGGCTCCCACCCCGCGCCATCTCGGTACCGTGGTGAAAGCCCACCATCCGCGCCTCTTCTTCGATCGAGCCGGTGTCGCCGATCGCCAGGGTCCACCTGACGAACAGGACCAGGAGGTGACGTCCAAGCAGCCGAAAACGCGTCCGCACCTCCACCGGCATCCTGAGGAACCACTCCTCCTGGACCAGTTCGCTCACCGGTATTTG
>CAUZJF010000366.1:0-2843 GCA_963579975.1 Dehalococcoidia bacterium | reverse complement strand
CGGCGTGCTGGACGGTCTTGCCACGCTCGTTCAGCAGGATGCATCAGGTGTGTACGTGATGGGGAAGAGTGGCCGGCGGCTACGTCATACGCTGTTCCGAGGCTGTGACCCGAAAGTCCCCGATCTGGAAGCCCCGTTTGACGGAAAGGGGATCGTTGGCGATGTCCTCGCCTTCGGGAAGCCGCTGTCGTGCACTGCTGACGAGTCGTCGGATGCGTTCACCGGTCGACCCTGCGCGAAGTCGCGCTTGGTCGTCCCGATTGTCGGTTCAGACCAGCGGGTTCTTGGCGCTCTTGACCTCTGGTCGGACCGTCCCGACGGTTATGACGCCAACGCCACCGAGCTGGTCACGCTGTATGGGATGGCCGTGGCCGGGGCGCTCGAGGGCGCGCGGCTGCACGCTGAGGTCATCGACAAGCGCCAGCTAGACAGCGACATGGCGTTGGCCCACCGGGTGATGGAGGAACTGCTCCCGCACTCAACCCCGCGCCTGCCTCGCTTCGACATCGCCGGGTCTCACGAGAGCTCACATTCGGTCGGCGGCGACTACTACGAGTTCATCCCTCTGGGTGACGACCGCTGGGGGGTGGTGATCGCCGACGTGGTGGGAAAAGGGATTCCCGCGGCCATTCTCGTGTCAGCCCTACGGGCGTCGATAGCAGCGCTGGTTGGACACGAGCTTGCCGTGCGAGCGGTCATACGGCGCGCCAACCGTTTCTTTCACGAGTCGGTCGAAGACGGAAAGTTCGTCACGTTGTTCTACGCCGTCATCGACCCGGCCCTTCGACGGATGCTGTATGTCAACGCCGGGCACGTGCCGCCGATCCTGCTCCGAGCCAATGGGGAGGTCGAGCTCCTCGAGGAGGGTGGCGTGCCGCTCGGGCTGTTCGAGGCCCCAAAGTACTTCGAGGGGCATGTCGTCCTCGAAGAGGGTGACCTTCTGGCCCTCTATACGGACGGCGTCGTCGAAACGGCCGATGCCGAAGACAATTTCTACGGGGTCGACCGTGTCGTCGAGCAGCTCAGGGCAGGCCAGGCGGCCAGCGCGACCGAGGTCTGTAGCAGCATCATGCAAGCCGTGCGGCGGCACGGGGGATCCGTGAGGCAGGATGACCGCACGCTGGTGGTGATGAAGGCGACCCCATGAGGTGTCGTGTCAGTCGTCCGCCAGCCGGTGCGGATACTGCTGGTAGTGCGTCGCCAGCAGGTCTCGGCCAAAGTCACCGTCGAAATCGCGCCACACGCTGTGCGCATGATTCGCGTCGTTCTGGACGTTGTCGTATTCGATGAGGAATGTGGGCCCCTGAATCCGGTAGTAGTGCCCCTCACCAACCGTTGCACTGCCCATCCAGGCAAACTTGATGTTGTCGACACCGGCTGCCTTGATTTCGGACAACCTCTCGCTCGAGAGCGAACCCGGCTGCACCGTCGCGTACTCTTCGACGAGTGACCAGAGCACACCCTGCTGCGCGCTGGTGAGCTGGCTGTAGGACACCCCCGTGTCTTCCTGCATCGCAGCCTGACGCTCGTTGCTGGTCAGGATGTCACGCGGTGCTTCGGCCGAGAGCACCGCGGCGGACCGTTGGCTCGACGAGAGTGACCCGAGCAGCGATCGCGCCTGGTCTTCCTCTACAGACAAGACTCGCGTGCCGGACATCCGGCCTTCGCGCACGTGGGCTGGATTGGTCCCGAAGAACTGAGGACTGCTCGCCACCTTCTGGCCATTGATGACCGTCCAGCTTTGGGAGATGTGATGACCCTCGTAGCGCCACGCCCAGGTGCCAGTGGCCGACGGCTCGCCGAAGACCATGAAGAAATACAGCTCGGGGTTTCGGATGTCCCGGCCTTCTCGCTCGAACAGGACCTGCTCGAGTTGTCGGATCGTCTCCGACTTGCCGAAGCCCTCCTCGCTGAGGCTTGATTCCACCAGCGCGAGCGCCGCCTTCTGCTGCATCGCGGTCATCGTCTTGAGCGGGACGCCCTTGCGCTCACGCGGAATGAAGTGCCAATCGAACCGGTCCTCACCGTCGAAGGGAAACATTGCGGCCTGGCGCTGGTCAGGCGTCAGCGTGTCGAGGAACGCCTGCGCGGCTTCGGCCATGACGCCGGCCGGACGACTCTCCTGCGTGGCAGCGATGCCCGCCGTGAGCAGTGCGGCGACAAGCAAGATGAACGGAACGATTCTGGCTCTCATCAAACCCCTCCCAGGACCTGCGAAATAGTGACCCGAGCCTATAGCCACGATTGGGGGGCGTCAAGAACACTATAATCGGCCCCCAGGAGGAGACGTCATGTACATGCGAAGGTTCTTAGTCGGGTCGGTTGTGGCACTGGTTCTCACGGTGCCCGTCACACTGGTTCTCACGCCGCCCGTCGCCGCGCTCCAAGAGGCGATGAATGAGGAGGACTACGCGAAGGCGATGATCGAGATCCGATTCCTGATGCAGGACGCCGGCCTGCACATCGATGCCCGCTACTGGCCTGACCTGGCCGAGGACGTCGCGAAGCTCGAAGCACAGTTCGATAAGGTCGAGGCGTTTTGGTCGGCGCGGGGCACGGCGGATGGGGTGAAGCTAACCCAGGCCGCGATTGCGGCGCTCGAACCGATTCGCGTGGCGGGTGACGAGCAGAGCACTGATGGCGCGCAAGCGGCCCTGAGGGGGCTGCAGGGTACTTGCCAGTCGTGCCATGCGCAGTTCCGAGAGGAAACCGCCGACGGGTTTCGGATCAAGCAGTAGACGGGTCTTCGTCCAGTAGACGGGTCTTCGTCGTATACACAAAGAGCCTGGCGATCGATGCCCGCCAGGCTCTTTGTGTATCTCGTTAGTCCTTCTAGTTAGTTG
>CAUZJF010000365.1:0-2844 GCA_963579975.1 Dehalococcoidia bacterium | reverse complement strand
GAGCACCGTCACGCCACGCACCTTCGCTTGGAAATGGCGCTCGCAAAACTCGCGGTCGGTTTGTTGGATCGACCCGAAGTCGTCCCGGCTCGCCACCCCTGCGGCGTGGAAAACGCCGTGAAGCTCGCCGTGGGTCTCGTCGATGCGCGCCAGGACTGTTCGCATCCCGGCCATGTCGGCCACGTCGGCTGACAGCACCATGATCTCGCCGCCCAAGTCTTCCAGCGCCTCGACCCGCCGTATCTTCAGGCTCGTCGGATCATCTTCTCCACGATCGGACAACCAGTCCAGCCAATCCGCGCGCTCGGGGAGACCACCACGGCCGACAAGCACGAGTCTGGCCCGACGCCGAGCCAGTTCCTCAGCGAGCACCAGCCCGACGCCGCCGAGACCGCCCGTGATCAGGTACACTCCGCCGTCGCGAAGCGCCCCGGAGTCCGGCCGCGCCTCGAGACCGCCCGGGGCCTCCTCCAGACCGCCCGGGGCTGCCTCCAGATGGACCGGTTCGAAGTGACGCAGCCAACGCGTGCCGTTTCGGTAGGACACCTCCATGTCTGTCGACGCGCCATGAAGCAGCTCCGACATCAGAAACGATCCGACATCATCCGCAGACGGCACCGGATCCAGCTCGATTAGCCGGCACGTGAGGTTCGGATACTCCTGGGGCAGCACCTTGGTCGCCGCAGCGAGCGTCGATTTCGCCGCCTCGACCGATTCGTCTCCGGAAACCTGTTCGAGCCTGTTCGTCACCACGTCCAGCCGGACACGCCCCCTCAACCCGGCGGCGCCCAGCCCGCGCGCCAGATGCAGAAGGCTTAGGAAGCCGCTCTCCTGATGTTGGTCGAAGTCGCCGCCGGGAGTTCCCGTCAGGCTCCACGCATGCACGATACGTGTGGGCGCGAAATCTAATTCCTGGAGGAGGCGTGCGTAGTGTTCCTCGGAACCCGGGTCTCCTTGCCACTCGGTCTCGGAGACACGCGCGAAGCGATCACTTTTGACGACCAGCGCGAGTGGCAGGCTCGATTCTTGTAGATGCTCCCCCAGACGTCGGCCGACGCCCAGGTCGTCGGCGAAGATGAGCCATGATCCTTCGGGGGCGGTCGGGGCCGATGAAGACCCTACGGCCAACGGCGCCCCGCGCCAGCCTGGCCGGTAGTACCAGTCCCCGGGATCGGGCTTCCGGGAGCCCGAGCCTTCGACCCCATCCGGTTGAGCCGTCGGTAGGACGGAATTCCTGGGTCCGATCCAGTAGCGTTCTCCCTCGAACGGATATCCCGGCAAGGCTACGCGGCGGCGGGTCTCGTCACGATAGAACCCGTCCCAATCCACCTCCACGCCCAACAGCCAGAGCTTGCCGAGTGTCTCGAGAGCGAAGGCGAGATCCGACACATCCTGTTGCGCCCCCCGGAGCGAGGACAACAGGACTGGCCGGGTTTCAGCCTGTTGACCGACGAGCGTCGACAGCGTCCGGCCCGGTCCGACCTCGAGGAAGACCGCACGCGGTTCCTCGAGCAGGAGGCCGACACCCGCCCCGAAGTTCACCGTCTCGCGCAGGTGCCGGACCCAGTAGTCGGGATCGATCGCCTGTTCGGCCAGGATCTCGGCCCCGGTGACATTTGAAATCCAGCGACGCGCTGGCGCCTGACGGGGAACCGCGTCGACCAGCGATCGGAAACGATCCAGGACCGGGTCCATCATGGCGGAATGGAACGCGTGCGACGTGCGCAGTCGCCCGACGCGTACACCGCGGTTCCGCAACGTCTCTTCGACGGCAGTCAGTGGTGCCTCCGGTCCCGAAATCGTGCACAACCCGGGGCCATTGACGGCGGCCAGGGACAGCTCGGAACCGAGAAGCGGCTCGATCTCGGCCGCCGCGAGTGGGACGCTGAGCATGGCGCCCCCCTCCAGCTCCGACATCAGGCGGCCCCGCGCCGCCACCAGGGCGAGCGCGTCAGACAGGGAAAAGACGCCGGCCAGACAGGCGGCGACATATTCCCCCAGGCTATGCCCGATCATCGCCTCGGGCTCGATGCCCCACGCCATCCACTGGCGGGCCAACGCGTATTCGATGGTGAACAGGGCCGGCTGAGTCAGCTCGGTCCGTGTCAGCTCAATTACTGCAGACTCTTCCTGGCCCGTGGCCGGGAATAGAATCTCGCGGAGATCTCGTCCCAGATGGGGTTCAAGCTCGCGACAACAGTCATCGACTTGTGAACGGAACTCGGCCTCTTGTTCGTAGAGTTCCCGCCCCATGCCCGGGTACTGCGCACCCTGACCGGGAAACAGGAAGTAAACCGGCCGACCATCCGGTTCCTCCAGGTGAGTCGTGACCCGTTCCGGGTCCCGCGACCCGAGACACTCGATGGCGTCCCCGGTATCGCGGCACACAACGATCCGGCGGTGGCCCAGGAGCTGCCTCCCCCGCAGAAGCGTCGATGCGACATCGGGGAGGTCGAGGTCTCCGGGAGCCTTGCGAAGATGGTCCACCAGGCGGTCGGTCATGGCTTCGAGTGCGGTGGCGCTGTTAGCCGATAGAGCCAGCAACTGCAGGGACCTCGAGGGCCGGTCCTCGACGGTTTCCGCCGGCGGCTGTTCCAGAATGAAGTGCACGTTCGTGCCGCCGACACCCTGGACGTTGACACCCGCACGGCGCGGTTTGCCATTCGTTTCCCAGCGCGCACGCCGAGTCTGGACGAAGAAAGGGCTATGTTCGAGATCGAGCTTCGGATTCGGAGTCTCGAAGTTCAGGCTTGGCGGCAACTCCGCGCGCTCAAGAGCGAGTGCGGTCTTGACCAGGGCCGCTACACCCGCCGCGCGGTCCAGATGCCCAACATTCGATTTGAC
>CAUZJF010000364.1:0-2854 GCA_963579975.1 Dehalococcoidia bacterium | reverse complement strand
CGTGGCGAAAACTCGCGCGGCCGCGGCCGCGGCCCTTAAGAGCGCGATGGTCGACCGGCGGTTCGGTGAGGCCGGCGAAAGGGTCCTGATCGAGGAAGGACTAGAAGGGCCTGAGATCAGCGTCTTCGCATTAACCGACGGTGAGAACGTGGCGTCCTCAATGGGGGCTGCGTGCGACTACAAGCGCATCGGAGACGGCGACACGGGGCCGAACACGGGCGGGATAGGCGCGTACAGCCCGCCGCAGAGTACATTGTGGACCGACCACATGGAACGCGAGGTACGCGGTCGGATCATCGAGCCCGTTCTGAAGGCGCTTAGGGACATGGGATGCCCCTATCAAGGCATCCTCTACGCTGGCCTTATGGTCACGGAAGACGGCCCCAAGGTGATCGAATTCAACTGCCGTATGGGAGACCCGGAGACGCAGGTCGTCCTTCCCAGATTGAAAAGCGACCTGCTCGAGATCATGATGAAAACAGCCACCAGCGACCTCAGAGATGTCGCTCTCGAGTGGGAACCCGAGGCCCGCGTCACGGTAGTGGTGGCGTCAGGCGGCTATCCGGATGTACACGAGACGGGGTTTCCCATATCTGGCCTCGATGACCTCGACTCCGACGTGCTCGTCTTCCACGCCGGGACCCAGTCGGAGCAAGGTACGCCTGGACCGGTCACGAGTGGCGGGCGTGTACTAACCGTGGTCGCTTCGGGCGACACAATCGAGCTGGCCCGTGGTGAAGTGTACAAAAACGTTCGGAGGGTCTCCTTCCCCCGCGTCTACTACCGGAGCGACATCGCGTTGCTCGCGTGAACCGTCCGCGCCCCGCGCGCGTATTTGGCAGTGTTCACACCCGCTCGCCGGCCTTTGACTGACATTGCGGCCGATCGAATCGTGGAAATCGACGAGCCGAGAGAGTAAAATCCCCGAGTCAACCAAGGAGAACGCAGATATGCCACTTGTGGGCGTGGTAATGGGCAGCAAAACGGACGAAGCGGTCGTCAAGGAGACGTCCGAAGTCCTCGACCAGATGAAGATTGAGCACGAGGTTGTGGTTGCGTCGGCGCACCGCACTCCCGACAAGGTCCGGCACTACGCGCTCTCGGCTCGCGAGCGGGGCATCGAGGTACTGATCGCGGCCGCGGGCGGCTCGGCGGGGCTGCCCGGCGTCCTCGCCTCGTGGACTACTCTCCCTATCATTGGCATTCCCCTCCCTAGCAGCGATATCGGCGGCATTGACGCCCTATACGCCATCGCGCAGATGCCGCCCGGTATTCCCGTTGCATGCGTAGCCGTGGGCTCTTGGGGGGCTCGAAACGCCGCCTTCCTTGCGGCGCAGATCCTGGGCGGGAAACACGATGAGATCCGTCATGCCTACGACGACTATCGAGATGGCCTCAAAAACCGGTGATCCCAAAACCGGGACCGTGGGTATGGCTTTGGCGCATTTCGTAGGGGCGGGTCTGAGACCCGCCCGACAGCTCCAACCGAGACACGTGCTTGCGAAGGCCGTTTCCTTACCAATGGCACTCCGCGGAGACCTCCCCGCATGATCGAGCGATACTCCAGGCCCCGCATGAAGGCGGTCTGGTCGGAAAAGAACAAGTATGACAAGTGGCTCGAAATCGAGCTCGCCACCTGCGAAGCCTGGACCGAAGAAGGCGTCGTGCCCCGCGGTGACATGGATCGCCTCCGGGGCGTCACGTACAATTCAGAGCGCCTCGACGAGATTCTCCAGGACACCCGCCACGAGATGACCGCCTTCCTGAGCTCTATCACTGAGTCTATTGGCCCCGAGGGGCGCTGGCTCCACCTCGGGCTTACGACCAGCGACGTATGGGACACTGGAACAGGTATCCTGCTACGCGAAGCCGCCGACCTCCTTGACGCGGAAATCGATGGGCTTCTGGAAGCGTTGCGAACCCGGGCCATCGAGCACAAACATACTCTGATCATGGGCCGGACCCACGGCGTTCACGCCGAGCCGACCACCTTCGGACTGAAGCTGGCCCTCTGGTACGACGAGATGCAACGCAACAAGGAGCGGATCGCTCAGGCCAGAAAGGGGATCTCCGTTGGAAAGCTTTCCGGGCCGGTAGGCACCCATGCGACAGTCCCACCGGCCGTAGAGGCCCGGGTATGCCGACGGCTCGGTGTCGAAACGGCCCCGGTATCGAATCAGGTCGTTCAGCGCGACCGCCACGCCCAATTCGTCGCAACGCTGGCCATTATCGCGGCGTCCCTCGAAAAGTTCGCGACCGAGATACGTGCACTGCAGCGCACGGAGGTCCGTGAAGTGGCCGAGTATTTCCCCGAGGGGCAGCCCGGCTCGTCTTCGATGCCTCACAAGCGAAACCCGGAGCTCTCGGAGCGGGTCTGCGGGCTGGCCCGCCTTGTGCGGGGTCACACCGTCACGGCGCTGGAGAACGTCGCTCTGTGGGGAGAGCGCGACATCAGCCATTCCTCCGCCGAGCGCATCATCCTGCCCGACTCGTGCCTCGCCACCGACTACATCTTGAACTTATTCGCCGGCGTCATCAGTGGCTTAAAAGTCTACCCGGAGCGTATGCGGGAGAACATCGAGTCGACCAGAGGGGTCATCTTCTCCCAGCGGGTGCTTCTGGCGCTTATCGAGAAAGGACAGGCCCGCGAAGAGGCGTACAAGACAATACACCAGCTGGCCATGGAGAGCTGGAACGAAGAGTCGGACTTCAGGGACCTTGTGCGGCAAGACCCGGATGTCTCCGGCGCCTTGCCGGCGGCAGAACTAGAGCCGCTATTCAACTATCAATACTATGTGCGACACGTCGACGCGATCTTCGATCGCGTTGGACTAAACTAGGAGGCACGACTTGA
>CAUZJF010000363.1:0-2863 GCA_963579975.1 Dehalococcoidia bacterium | reverse complement strand
GACCGGCGCCCTCCGAGTGGTGTCCTCTCGGAGGCCTGAAGCTCTCGGTTTGAGACGATCCAGTGGTACACGAGGATCGTCGCCGCGACTAGAAGTGACGCCACCGCGGCGGGGAAGAAATCGAAATGCGAAGAGGCGTTTCTGGCGGACGGCATGCCTATGTTCCACTCGAGGATCCCGTATATCACGATGCCCATGGCGATCAGGCCCGTTACCACGCCGCCAAGTATCGTGTAGCCGAAGATGTAAATCTGTCGAAGAGTCGAGTCGTAGTCCTCACGGGCCATGTATAGCCAGTGGCCCGTCCATACTCCTCCGCCGACTAATAGTGCCGAGATCGAGCCATCGGACAGTCGGATGCCGGGCCTGGACAGCGTATTCGCCGAGACCAGACTTTCGTAGGCCTCCCGCAAGACGGCGTGGAGGACCTGTCCGAGCCCGACGGCGAATATCGCAAGCGTGACCGCTGAAAGCGAGTATAGATAGAGCCTCCGAACTGCCCGGGTTTCCGGAGTCGGCTGGCCCTCCTGGGTCTCGACGCGCAAGTGATACGTCCATACGATAGCCCAGACCAGGACGGCCGCCCAGGGATAGCCTCTGAACCCTTCGTCGCCAAAGACAACGCGCAGACTCTGTATTCCCAGTCCAATAACGAAACTCGCCCCGATCACCATTACGCCGTAGAGGTAGACCTTGCGGATGATGGACCTCGACTCGATGGGAAACTCGCGAGCTTGCCTTATTACAAGCCGCCAGTGGAAGGCCCACAACGGAGTGCCGACGAGAATGAGAGCGATGCCCCAGGCGAGCATGCTGTCATTGGACGAGGAGATGACCGTGGCCCCAAACAAGGCCTCGAGCACGCCGGCCACGAGCAGCACGAGGCCGTTGATCGTCATCATCAGGGCCACGAAGCTGACCAGGTAGAAATAGAGGCGCCTGACCGTCCCGATACCGGGGTCGGCTTCCTCGAATTGATCCCTGCCTTGGGTGAGAGCCCGGATGCCGAAAACGATTCCGGCGACCAGCCCGGCAAGTACCAGAAGCGATATCAGTAACAGCAGTATTCCCACGTTCTTTGCTCTAGCGCCCAGAATCCGTGGACGTAGACGGTGACGGCGCAGGGGTCGGGGTTTCCGCCGGGACCGGAGTCACGAGCCTGGGGCATCCGAAGCGCGGCCACGGTTCCGCACTCAATTTCCACCCGCCTTCTTCGTCGACGAGACTGAAGCGCTCTTGGTAGACGGACTCAGACGCACCGAAAAGCCCATCTCCGCTGAGCCTGGTGATGCGGGTCACGACGACAGCTGCGCCGTCAAGATAGATGGTGTCCTCGAAGACAACCCGGCTTTCCGCCAACTGCCGGCTGCTCCAGGAGCTACTGGCGGCCAGCGACTCCGGTGCGCAGCCCGCCGCGATTTCCTCGGAGTAGTAGCTATGAGCGAGGACGAAATCCTCTTCTTCGATCGCCGCGAAAAACTCCTGCACGGCTCGCTCGGGCGTACCGGGATCGAACTCGGGTTCGCTTCGAGTCAACGCCACTACGGTCGCGATGACCAGAAGACCGGCAATTCCGCCAAATCCCCCAATCAGCCAGGCTCGTGCCATTTCTCACCCGTCAATCTTGTATCTGATCTAGTGTCTGCACCGATACCGACGAGTCCTCACGTGTCACAGTTACAAACGTAACAACGTCGGATAGTATGAACGACAGACCTTTTCAGTGTAAAGCTATTTCTCGGAAGTGCAATCGGCATGAGGAGACGGGACACCAGCGTGAAGATACTGAACGAAGTTCGGTTGTGTCGCCGGTCGCGAGGCCTGCGAGATACCATCTCGGGGCTCCGGTCGCCAGCCCTGTGCTAACATACCGGCCACTCGTATTTCGAGGAGGCTGTCCAAGTGAGGATCACCGACGTCAAGGGCGAAATCTATCGCTGGAAGAGGCTGAAACCGATCCGCAACGGCATGTACGTTTACCCCAATTCCGGCCTTAACGTCGTGAAGGTCGAGACCGACGAGGGGATCACCGGCATCGGCTTCGTTGGGGGCCTCCACGACGACGGTCGCGTTACTCTCCATGGGATCAACCACTTCAAACAGTACGTCGTCGGAAAGGACCCTTTCGATACCGAGCGCATCTGGGACGACATGTGGCAGCCGAAGCTGGTCGGCCGCCGAGGAATGACAACCAGGGTAATCAGCGGAATCGACATGGCCATATGGGACGTCAAGGGTAGGGCCACAGGACTGCCCCTCTACAAGATGCTCGGCGGTTTCTCAGACAGGGTCGCGGTCTACATTGCCGGTGGATATTACGAGGAAGGCAAGAGCCTGGACGATCTGGCGGCCGAGGCCGTCGAAAGCGTCTCGATGGGCGTGACCGCGATCAAGATAAAGATCGGCGGCGCTCCAATCAACGAGGACGTCGAACGGGTCCGAGCGGTGCGCGAGGCGATCGGGCCCGACGTCCGGCTGATGGTGGACGCGAACTGCGCTTATCGCTACTATCAGGCCATCGAGATCGCCCGGAAGATGGAAAAGTACGACATTTTCTGGTTCGAGGAGCCGGTCAACCCTGACGACTACAAGGGCCACCGCGCAGTGGCCGAGTCTACGTCGATCCCCATAGCGACCGGCGAGAATGAGTACACTCGGTACGGCTTCCGAGACCTGATCGAGAACCGGTGCGCAGCCATTCTGATGCCCGACGCACTGATCATGGGCGGCATTACCGAGTTCATGAAGGTTGCAGCTCTCGCCCAGGCCCACGACCTTCCGCTGGCGCCCCACGGAATGCAGGATGTCCACGTCCACCTGGTTGCGGCCATCCCTAACGGCCTCATCACCGAGTACTATCGCG
>CAUZJF010000362.1:0-2865 GCA_963579975.1 Dehalococcoidia bacterium | reverse complement strand
CCCCTCTCTTATCCTTTGTCCCCCAGCCCAGCCTTCCCCAGTCGATCATTCCTCGATAACGCAGGGTGGCAATCCCGTCGAGCTCTCGCTCGGACGCCTGTTCCATGTCGATCAGGGAGCCAAGGATTTCGAGGGCACTGGCCTTGTTTGTGGCGAGCCCGGTAGCGTTCACGGTGGCCGGGCACAGCCGGTACAGGTTTCAAACGCCACTCTTCAGCGTTCGACCCGCCTCGGTGGTACATTATCCCTCCGCCCTTTACAGGCAAAATGTCGGCAAAACAGATGGACCACTCGTAATGAGTGGCCCATCTAGCTACGATCACATTGATGTTATGTAAAGTGGTGCCGAAGGAGGGACTCGAACCCACACGCCCTTGCGGGCACTACGTCCTGAACGTAGCGCGTCTACCATTCCGCCACTTCGGCCGGACCTAACCGTCTCGCGAGTGGGCGATCGAGGATTTGAACCTCGGACCTCTTGCGTGTGAAGCAAGCGCTCTAACCGCTGAGCTAACCGCCCAAGCCAGTTCGTCTTTCCTGCGACGCCGCCTCCACCGCCGACTCCGCCTGAGCCCTGACTGGGCGATGTGGCAACGACAGGGTTCGAACCTGTGACCTAGCGCTTATGAAGCGCCCGCTCTAACCACTGAGCTACGTTGCCGCTTGGTGGGGCGTCGTAGATTCATCATAGTCTCATCCCGCTTGGAGTGTCAATTTGAGAAAGCGTTTGGTCGAGATAGCCCGTGGCCTCCGCAGGGGTGTCCAGACGCCACACCGGGGCCCGCGTGGGGACCTCAGGCCAGCTGTCCCGCCAGCCACTCCCGGACGTACCGTCCATCCGTGTAACCGGAGTGCGCCGTTTCGTAAAAGGTGACCTCGCCTCCCAGTCCACCGATTACAGGCTGGAGCGTTGCGCGGTCGAGGGCCTCGGCCGGGGACCCGCCAATCAGCAGGGTCGTCGCTTTCACCGACGGCGCGAAGCCGCGCAGGTCGAAGTACGAGAGGGTCCTGGCCACCGCGCCGGCCTTCTTCGGGTACAGCCTGAGGTAGTCGTTCAGCTCCTCCAGCGGATAGGCTGTCGTCGCCCGTGCGGTCGTCAGTGTGTCGAGGAAGAGCTGGGGCGTGCATACGACGTGAGTGATCGCCTTGGTAAGAGACGCTGCCATGAGAGCATAGTCGCCACCGACGGCGGCAATCCGCGTCCCGTCGATCTCCGGCCGGCCCGCGAGATACTCGACCCCGCGCACGCAGTCGGCCACGATGCCACGGAACACGTAGGCTGCCGGGTCGTCGATGCCCTCGGTCAGGAGCCCCGGAAACTGCGCGACGAACGGCTTGTCCGCGTTGCGCATCCCCCGAGCGCCTAATGAGAACGCAACGGAATCTCCTCGGTTGCCGTTTGACTCGCCCTGAGGGAATGGGTTCACGACACTCGCGTACTTTGGAAGGTGGAACACCGCTGGAAAGGGCGGCTCTCCGTTCGGCACGCTCAGGTATGCGAACAGGCGGTAGGGCCCGATGCTCGTCAGATGTACGCCATACGTAGTCGCGGTTTCGGATGAGCGCAAGGGGATAGGCTCGACGTCAGCCTCGGTCGCTGTTCCCGCCAGCTCGGCTAGAGTCTCACGCCAGTAGGCATCGAAGTCAGCCGCGTGCCCTGAGCCTGCCGAATGAGTCATCCCTGTTTGACTCCGTGGGGCGACAGGTGCTTCCCGAAGAACTCGCGGATGATCGCACCGTGCAGATGGGAGCCCGCGTCGTGGCCGTGGCCGTCGTACGGGTAGAGCACCTTGTCTTCGCTTCCGATGGCCCCGAAAACAGTGTATCCGGTCTCCGGGGGACATGTCGCGTCCTGAAGCCCGATGTTGACGATGATCGGGCAGCGGACCCTGTCGCCGAAGTTGATGCCGTCGAAGTACGCCAGGGTCCGTTCGACTTCTGAGGCGTGTTCAGGGTTCAGGCGAAGGTACTCGACGATCTCGTAGTACGGGTACGTGTCCGTGAGGTTCAGGGAGTCCATGAACCCGCACAGGAACGGCGCACTAGCCGCGGCCGCCTTGACCTCCTGCCGCATCGCGGCCGTGGTGATCGTGAGACCGCCTCCCTGGCTGCTGCCGGTCACTCCTATACGTGAGGAATCGAGCTCTGGTCGCGAGAGCAGGAAATCGATGCCCCGCCAGGAATCCACGTAGACCCCTCGGTACGAGTAGGTGCTGCGATCGACGATGCCATGGGTGAGAAGGCCTGGATATCCGGGGTTGAACTGGCTGCTGCTTCTTCGTTTCCCTCTTGGAGACACCGACAGAGACGCGTAGCCCAGGCGGGCCCACTCCTTCGCGACGGGCGGCTCCATCTGATAGCCCGGCAAGACCAGCACCGTCGCCAGATGCCCTTCTCGTTGCCTCGGAAGGCAGTACCAGGCCGAGATGCGGACGCCATCGATGCTGTCGTAGAAGGCCTCGAAGACCTCGACGTCCTCGGAAGAGCGCAGCGGCACCTCGACCAGCTCTGGCTCCAATGGAGTTGCGGCCGCCTCGTCCTGGATCTCGCGCCAGAACTCGTCGAAATCGTCGGGCCTGGAAACCCTCGAGGTGTACTTGTGCGGAGAGCGGGAAGCCATACCCAAAGGGTATCATGGCTTGAGGTCGGCGCGACGCCGGTCACGTGCGCCGCGCTTCTGCGAGACTGGCCCACGACTGTAGAACGTCAGCGATAATGGGACACATCTGAGGGCTGGAAAACCCGAGAATGGGAGGGAGGTGCGAGCTCCTGGACGCAGGGTAGAGTTACCCGAGAAAGGAGCTGATGTGTCCCAGTCAAACCCGGACAAGGCAGAGGCCACCGAGGAGCGGACAGAGCAGACCA
>CAUZJF010000361.1:0-2867 GCA_963579975.1 Dehalococcoidia bacterium | reverse complement strand
GCTTTCCAAACAGAGAGCCGAACAAGACGCCTCAAACCCTGAACTATAGTTGCCGAATGATTCACGGACAAGCGGTCACTACCGCCACAACGTCGCGGGCAGTATACAACAATTGGCACCCGCAGACTGGTGCAAGACCCGAACGGCGCGGAGACCGGCTCTTTTACGAACAGGCTTCGGACACGCGAAGTTGCACGCTTGCGGGTGCCTCTTGCAATAACGGCCGCCGTCTGGTTTACTTGTCTCAGCGAATCCGGTGCTGCGGTGCCGGATTCGCCTTGTGTCGAGCGAAACATTGCCGGATAATATGGCTCGGGACTGACGGACCTTTGAACAGTGATAACCGCGTCTTTGACCAAGGTTCGCCAATAGCTATGTTCACAGGTGCTTCCAAGTGCGAGAGTTGATCGTACCGAGAATCGCCGCGCCTGCCGCCCTTCTGGCGCTGGTCTTGCTTACATCAGCGTGCCGAGGGAACGTTTTCGACGTCGAGGACGTTATCGAGATCATCGATAACGCGGGCTACACCGTCTCCGAGCCTACCCAGAAAGGCGTCCCCTTCGTCTGGCAGAACAAAGGGTTGAGCGTCAATGTGGACGGCGAGCTAGTGGTCGTGTTCAGGTACAGTAAGCCTTCTACAGACCCGTCCGGCGTAGACCGAGATCCTCAGGTATATGGTCTTGAGGCGATTGACAAGATCGTCGAAAAAGGCACTGGTTTCTGGGAGGTCGACAAGTCGCTAGGTGAAGAGCTCTACTATCGGAACGGGAGGATTGTAGTGTTTTTTGGCGGCCATTCGAAGGCCGACGCCATCAAACAGGTCCTCGACCAGAAGATTCCGTGTCAGCCGATCACACGACTCGACTGTCTCTAAAGATAGCAGCCCGGCGACCGTTGATCACCAGATAGGACCTGGACAACCCACGGACGGTAGTCGCCCGGACCAGGGATATCCTCGCTGCCTACACCGCCGACACTAGTCCGACCCCCGTGTCTGTCTTCCGCGGGACACCACCCAGCACAGGGCTCCGGAGACCAACGCTTTGGGCTGTGGCGTCAACGGCCTACTGACCTGATTTCGCTCAGGCGGTCTCGGCGAAGAACTCCCTCAGACCATTCCGAGTAGATTAAGGTCTCCCGGAATGAGATAATCGCGCCAAATGGCGGCCTTCGACATCGACCTTTATAGGTATTTGCTCAGGCCGCTGCTTTTCCGCCTTTCTGCCGAGCGGGCTCAAAAGGCCGCCGAGTTCACGCTGAAGCGGCGCTCCGTCTGGCGGGCCCTGGCGCCGACCTTTCATGTCGACGATCTGTACCTGAGCACCCAGCTGTGCGGGATTGCTCTGTCGAGTCCCGTCGGCCTGGCTGCAGGGTTTGACAAGAACTGTGAGATGCTGTCGGCCCTGAGCACGCTGGGCTTCGGTTATCTTACGTGCGGAACCGTCACCGAGTTGGCGCGTCCCGGGAATCCGAAGCCGCGGATGCTGCGTCTCGTTCGAGAACAGTCTCTTATCAACGCCCTCGGCTTCCCCAACAAAGGGGTCGACTGGTGCGCGCGCCAACTCGAGAGCTTCAGGGAAAAAGGAAACAGGACACCGCTGATCGTAAGCATCTCCGGTACCGTCGCCGAGGAAATCGTGCGATGCCACAGGCGGCTTGAGCCGCTAGCTGATGCCGTCGAGGTGAACATCAGTTCTCCCAACACAGCCGGCCTCCGAGTGTTCCACGAGCCTTCCGCCTTGGGAGAACTTGTCGAGCGAATCAACGAGAATCGTACGAGACCTTTGATGGTCAAGATGCCGGCATATCCAGCGGTGCGGCCCGCGCCCGATGAAGAGCGAGACAAGGCATTGGCTCTCGCGAAGATATGCCGGGCAACCGGCGTCGACGCCCTGACAGTGGCAAACTCGCGACCCACCGAGGACTCCCGTCTCTCGATGGGCACCGGTGGTCTCAGCGGGAAGGCCATCTTCGACGACATGCTACAGATGGTCGCCGATACAAAATCAGAAGTTGGCGATAGGCCAGCGATAAACGCGTGCGGGGGTATCTTCTCAGGCGAAGACGCGTGGCGTGCCCTAAAAGCTGGCGCGGGTACCGTACAGCTCTATACCGGTTTTGTATACCGTGGACCCGGAGCCGTGAAGCGAATCAAACGCGAGCTGCTTGCAACTATGCGCCGAGAGGGAGTCGAGACTCTAGGCCGCTAGGCGAACGCCAACGCGTCCTTGACCTGCTCCACCGTGATGTTTCCGCCGCTCACAACGAGCGCCACCTTCTTGCCCTGAAGACGGTCCTTGATTTTGATGGCCGCGGCCAGAGAGGCCGCGCCGGCGTGCTCTGCCAGGTTGTGGGTGTGTTCGATGTGCAGTACGACCGACCGTTTCAGCTCGTCCTCGGAGACGAGAATGAAGTCGTCGAGCAGGTCCCGCATTATCGACAGCGTTCGTTCGAAGCCGATTCGCGTGGCCAGACCCTCGGCGACCGTCTCCATCTTCGACTCGACGATGCGGCCCTCTTTCCAGGAAAGGTACGCCGCGGGAGCAGCATCCGACTCGACGGCGATAACCTCCACGTCTGGATTGATCGCATCGGCCACGATGCAAGCACCGCAAACGCCGCTTCCTCCCCCCACGGGCACGATAATGACGTCGACGTCGGGGAGGTCCTCGAATATCTCGAGAGCGGTCGTGCCGGTGCCCGGAACAAGTCCCGGATCGTTGGCCGAATGTACGTAGCGGTAGCCATTGTCCTTCGCCAGCCGCTCGGCGTGCTCTCGGGAGTCGTCGAAGTTGCTGCCGTGGAAAATCAGGTTGGCGCCTAGCCGTCGCATCGATTCGACCTTGTCCGGGTTGGCGCCGACAGGG
>CAUZJF010000360.1:0-2882 GCA_963579975.1 Dehalococcoidia bacterium | reverse complement strand
GCCGACAGCGATGACGGTGGCCGAAAAGGACGTCCTCGCCGCTCGCGGACTGACGGGGGTCAGGCTCTCGTGCCAGATACTCTGTGATCAGGATATGTCCGTCCGCGCGATCAGCCGATTGGAGGGAACAGGGCGTCCCGATCCGGGCGGCACGCCATCGGACACGATTTCTCCGCCGCCTGAATGGAGCTGAGCCATGACGGGGCCGGGGTCACGGCCGGCTACTCCTGCGGAACCACCTTGTCGAGCGACGGCACCGGCGAGACGACCGTCGGCCGCGCTCCCGAGGGGGCGGTGTCGCCGTCAGGCTGGGTTTCGGGATGGTCGGCCCCGCCGTCAGGTTGGCTTGCGGGTGCCGCGGCCACCGGGGTATCGAGCGGCAGCCCCGCGGCGATCTGTTTCACCTGATCGGCATCGAGAACCTCGCGGATCAGCAACTCTTCTGCTATCCGGATGAGTTCCTGCTTGTTATCGTCGAGCAGCTGTCGCGCGCGGGCGTAGTTCCGCTTCACGATAGACGTGACCTCCTCGTCGATCATCAACGCGGTGCCCGGGCTGTAGTTGGTGTGCTGCGAAAAGTCTCTACCTAAGAAAACCTGTGCCTCTTTCTTGCCGAACGTGAGAGGGCCGATCGTCTCGCTCATCCCCCACTCGCTCACCATCTTGCGTGCCAGCGTGGTCGCACGGTCAAAATCGTTACCGGCGCCCGTCGTGATGTCGTCTTGGGTCAACTCCTCGGCGATTCGCCCCCCGAGTAGAATCGCGATTCGGTCTTCGAGATAGTCGCGTGAGTAGTTGTGCTTGTCGTCGACAGGTAGCTGCTGCGTGACGCCCAATGTCATCCCACGCGGGATGATCGTCACCTTATGGATGGGGTCGGCGTGCGGCAGCAACACGGTGAGAAGCGCGTGACCCGCTTC
The DNA here is from genome assembly GCA_963579975.1 of Dehalococcoidia bacterium. GTDB lineage: Bacteria > Chloroflexota > Dehalococcoidia > Lucifugimonadales > CAUZJF01 > CAUZJF01. The sequence goes on along the minus strand of CAUZJF010000360.1, from coordinate 1,962 downwards.
GTGCACAGCGGTAACCTTCTTCTCCTCGTCGCTGATGATCAGCGACCGACGCTCCGAGCCCATCAGGACCTTGTCCTTGGCGAACTCGAAGTCGAGCATCTGGACCGTCTTCTGGTTGAAACGCGCCGCGCGCAGCGCCGACTCGTTGACCAAACTCGCGAGATCCGCACCCGATAGACCGGGGGTGCCACGCGCGAGCACCTGCAAGTCCACGTCGTCGGCCAGCGGGATCTCCCGAGTGTGGACCGCGAGGATTCCCTCGCGACCCCTGACATCAGGCAGATCGACGGAGACCTGGCGGTCAAAGCGTCCAGGCCGAGACAGCGCGGGATCGAGAACATCCGGGCGGTTGGTCGCCGCCACGAGGATGACCCCCTCGTTCGATTGGAACCCGTCCATCTCGACAAGTAGTGCGTTCAATGTCTGTTCGCGTTCGTCGTGTCCCCCACCCAATCCGGCACCACGGTGCCGTCCGACCGCGTCGATTTCGTCGATGAAAACGATGCAGGGAGCGTTCTTCTTCCCCTGTTCGAAGAGGTCGCGGACTCGTGAGGCACCAACACCGACGAACATCTCCACGAAATCGGAGCCGCTGATGGCGAAGAACGGCACGCTGGCCTCACCTGCAACAGCTCGAGCCAGGAGCGTCTTGCCGGTACCAGGTGGACCTAGGAGAAGGACCCCCCTGGGAATTCGTCCGCCGAGCTTCTGGAACTTCTGGGGCTCCTTCAAGAAGTCGATAATCTCGTGAAGCTCTTCCTTGGCTTCGTCGACGCCCGCGACGTCCGCAAAGGTCACCTTCTTCTGTGTGCTGGAAGCGAGCTTGGCACGGCTCTTCCCAAACGAGAGCAGCGAGTTTCCGCCACCGCTCTGCATCCGGCGCATGAAGAAGATCCAGAAACCGACAATGAGCAGCATGGGTGCCCACGAAGACAACACCATGGTCCACGTGCTCGACTGATCGTGCGCGTCGACGTCCACGTCGTGCTCGACGAGCTTGTTGACGAGCCCTTCGTACTGCGGCGGGGCGTAACTGCGGAAACGGGCGCCGCCCGTCAGGATGCCGGAAATCTCGTTGTCGGCCAACTCGACGCTCTCGACCTCGCCCGCGTCAACGAGCTGGAGAAACTCGCTGAACGGCATCGAGGTATCCGCCGGCTGAAAAGTGGAGACGTTCCAGATCAGGAGAACGCTGGCGACGAGCACCATCCACGGGACGTATTTGCGTAGCGTCGGATTCACACGCCCCCCCCGACGACGCCGCTCAACTCTGCGTGCTCTGTGTTTGACATGTTGCCTACAGCCATTATGAACGGTTTCGCTTCAGCCCGCACCGTCCTCTCTCATCCCTAATCGACACGGCGGGCACGTCATGCAACCTCCCCATTAGATCAGGACGATCCGGTCGGGGGAACCATATGCACGACCCGCTGGGGGAAGGGAATCTCAATACCGGCCTCGCCGAGGGCTTTGTAAATCGCTGTGTTCAACCCGTCGATGCAGATCCCCCGCTGGGCCGGCTCGTCGATCCAGGCCTGCACTCGGAAGACCAGCGACGAGTCACCCATCTCGACAAAGCGCACCCGCGGCGCGGGCTCGTGCACAACGCTCTCCACCGATTGGGCCGCCTGATACAGGACCTCCTTGACTCGATCAACGTCCGAGCCGTACGCCACACCTACCGTCGAAACGACCCGGGTCTTCTCGTACGGGCCCCCCGACTCGTTGACGACCTTGGCGCTGGCGATGTGCGCATTGGGGAGGGTAATTTCGACATCGTCGCGAGTCAGCAGCCGCGTGCTGCGTAGCCCGATCTTGATCACCTGACCGCGCTCTCCCGAGTCGAGGTTGATGAAGTCACCGAGCTTGTACGGCGCGTCCATGATGACGAAGAGTCCGCCGAACAGGTTGGCCAGGGAGTCCTTGGCGGCGAAGCCCACGGCGATCCCCATGATGCCGGCT
>CAUZJF010000359.1:0-2886 GCA_963579975.1 Dehalococcoidia bacterium | reverse complement strand
TGTCTCGAGCCATCGGGCGTAGGCCAGAGCGTCGGTCCATGAGACGGTAGCCACAGGATGATCCGGTGGCGGCTGGAATGCCTCGTCATCGGCTCGGTACCCCGTCTCCTCGACGAATACGGCGAACTGAGCAACCGTGACTTCGTACCGGCCGACGTAGAACGAAGGGAGATCCAACGTCGCCTGAGGACGTGCGCCTGGCCACCACTCGTTGTCGAAGGCCAGTGCATCGATCGCGGGGTCACTTCCCATCAAGAACGGACCGCCCGGAACCTCAACGAAACCGAGGAGCTCTTCGTCCGGGAGAAACCATGCGTCTGAGCGGAAACCAGCAAGGTCTCCAAGACTGGTCGCAAGCCGCGAAAGGCGCTCCACGTCGACCACCGATTCGGGCTGCGGCCCCCGGAGCGACATCCATACGGCCAGTATAACAGCGAGCACGAACGCGATTCCGACGATTGAGGGAGGCGGGCCGCCCGCACCCTGCCGTACTTCCTCTTTTTCACTCACAATGACCGCGGAGCCTCAGCGCAGGCGAAGGTCCAGCCATGGCCACAGGCCCGGGCGTACAAGTCCGGCTCGGACATCTCCAACAGGTTTTGCCCCCCTTCGCGTAGGAGCAGTCGAAGGTCCATGACACGCGGGAGCGCCCGGCTGGGACTCTCCGGGTTCAACACGTTGACACATCCCGCCTGGAAACGAACCTCACACGCCCTCGAAAAATAGGCGGTCGCGAGCTCGAAGTCGGTTTCTGTGATCCCGCCCTCGACATAATGACTACCCAACTCGTTGCAAGCCCATCCAGAGTTGTCTCCACAGTACGTGGACTCCAGTTGGATCAGGCGTTCACACGCGTTTCGCCGCTCCTCCGCACACGCCTGTTGCCAGAAGGGCAAGCTATCACCCGTGTGGCGCCCCTCGGTCCGGCCCGTCGCGGTCATGGCTGCGAAAAAGACGATCCAAACCGCCATGTGGGCCAAGTTGAGGCGCTGGGCAGCCCAGTCGAATCGCCAACGACTCCCTCTGGGACTGCGCTCAAAAGCCCGCACCAGACGATCGATCCTTTGCACGCTCAAATTCAGGAGCGGAACACACAGAAGCTTGTCGTAGAAGGTCGGCACACCGAGCGCGCCGAGGAGCGCGTAAAGACCAAAAACACCAAGGCCGTATAGCCCGCCGAAAATGCTCTTACCGACCGGTGTCCTCGGCGACGTGGACGGATCGGTTATGAGCAGGTGCAGTCCGAGGAATACCGCAGATGGGATCTCCGAATCGATAAAGTAGGGAACACCGGTGACCGCCCCATACGCCCCGCTCAGGGCGAATAACATGATTGCTGCGGACGCGGCGACCAATGTTATCGAAAAGAAGTACATGACGATCAGGCCGATCAAGAACAGAAACGAGTATATGTAGGGCGCGAGGGTCAGCGTCGACGCGATCTCCTGCCCCCAGGTCAGGCCTGTCGTATTCGTGGCAATCAATACCAGCGAGAACAGCCCCAACGAGAAGGCGGAGGGGTTGAAGATGTGGACCCGCCTTCCATCCCGTTGCCACCGCACGAACTCCTTGCCCAGGAACCCAACCGCAAGCATCAGAAACTGCAGATAGAACCAATCATCCCGGAACCAGAGAAACAGGTTCGTGCTGAAAATGATGGGAAACGGCCCGAACCCGAGCGCATAGTTCTCGCGCCGGGTCCACGCCAGCAGCATGTCGAACGCGTAGGCGAACACCAACTGCGCCACAAGGAGCCAGAAGAACTCGTACACAGGCCGCCAGTAGAAGCCCCAATAGGTGAACACCGACACATGCATCACGGCCTGCAGATAGTGCTGCGGGCGAAGCACGGTGCTGAACGAGCGGCCTTCGGACGCGCCCCTTACGCGAAGGAAGAGCAGAACCTGCCAGACCAATAGTACGGCCGCGGCACCCCAAAACGAGCGAGTCAGAATGGGGTTGTCCGACACGCGCGGCAGTAGCGACATCAGGGCGAGGACCAGCGTCAGCGCCAAGGGCACCAAGAACACACGCCGCGCCGGCGGGACTCGCGAATCTACTTCCTTCTTTTTCTGTCGGCTCCCTTGATGGGCACGCCGTCGTCGCGCAGGTGACATCGATTTTGTTCGGGACTCAGGCTGTTAGAAGGCTGTTGAAGGCTGGGCGGGGATGCGTAACCGGGCCCCTCACAGTGAGCCTACGCGGTCGGGGAGGCAAGATAAATGGAAGTGACGACGCCCCACCCAGAAAGAACACGAGTGGGAGCAGCCCACGGCCGGTTGAGGTCATGGTCGATACATATGATCATGGTCTCGCCGAGTGAGAGGAGGCTCTGCTACCTTATCATCCAAGGTGTCTGCCGGCCGTGGCACCGGGCTGCCGAATATGGCCCGGAAGATCATGGACGAAATACAGATGTCCATCGTGCTCACCAGAACCGCCGCCGCCGCCAGCGTAAAACCAAGAACGTAGCCGACGACCGGATAGGGCGAATCGAATACCCCCACCGTGACGATCAACCACAGGGCACCGACCCCACACGCAAAGCGACTTGGGGGACCCCTTTTCGGTAGACGTCGAGTCCCCGTCAAATGACGTATCCCGTAATTGTAGATCAGGTCGAACGGGTGGACCGGAAGAATCGCCGCAAGAAACGCGATCGCTGCGAGTGTCAGCAACAGTGGGGTCGAGGCAAGGGCAGTAGCGACGATCGCCAACGTCGCACAAAGTGCGAACGCCAGACGCAACCACGACCCAACTTCGGCCAGGTGTTCCTCGTCAATCGAGTCGAATCCCTGTACATCGAGACGACCCAAGCGCTTCGTTCCCAAGATACTCGGCATAATCCGACCTCCGACCGTGGTCTAAATGTGGATCGCCCGCCCC
>CAUZJF010000358.1:0-2892 GCA_963579975.1 Dehalococcoidia bacterium | reverse complement strand
CGACCGTGTAGAGCGCTCCCAACGAGCCCTGTTCCTGTGCCGTGTCGATGAAACGCCGCACGATCTGCGGCACGGCTATCTGAAGACCCGTGCTGGCAAACAGCAGCACAGCCAGTAGGACGACCAGCGGTCAGTAGGGCCGGAGGTACCTGCCCTGCAGCGTGGCGTACAACCGCAGCGATTTGATCATCTCGATTGTGTTCCTGGTCCGGCGTCAAGTAAAAAGAGCCTCCCAGTCGGGAGGCCCTTTTTACACGAGCGAATAGGTGTCTAACTTGCTAGGTCCTCCCCAACGACCCACGTCCCAAAGCGAAGCGCCTTGATTCGGACGAGTTTTCGAGTATGCACGTAGGTCATCGGGTCTACGCCTTGTCCCAAGATTTGGGAGCGCCATCATACCATACCCGCAGAGCTGAGCAGGTAGGCGTTGGGACGGGCTCACGACACGGCCGGGGGTGTATGATAGTTGGCCCCAACCTGAGGACTCAGACGAATGAAGCCTGTCCGTCTACTGTTCGAGATGGCCAACGCGGCGCTCTTCTCCTACCAGCTCGAGTCGTGATCCTACGATGAAATCCGTCATCATCGTTGGATTCGACGGACTTCAGCCGGCACAGGTGACGCCAGAGCGCATGCTCAACCTGTCGACGATGGCGGCCGACGGCGTCGTGTTCGACGACCACCACTCGGTGTTTCCGACGATGACCAGGGTCAACCTCGCCAGCATTCACACCGGCTGCTACCCGGGCAGACATGGGCTCGCCGCGAACAACATCGTCGTCCGCGAGCTCGATCCGACCCGCCCGATCACTCTCAACCGCCAGAACCTGACCGAGGTCGCCGAAAAGACCGGGCAAATGCTTCTCGCGCAGACGCTGGGCGAGATACTGGCCGCCAATGGGCGTGAGCTGGTCGCGGTGAGCATCGGTGGTCAGGGCGGCATGTTCATGCAAAACCCCCACGCCGAGAGAATCGGCGGAGCGTCGGTACACTTCAAATTCACCCTGCCCGACGCCCTTCACGATGAGATCGTTTTCCGCTTCGGTCCGTGGCCTGCGGGCCCTGACATAGATATAGGGCTCGTGGATATCCCAGTGTCCGACCTCCTTGGCCGAGCGGTCGACGTGCTCACGGACTACGTGGTTGAAGAACGGGAGCCGGCCGTCTCGGTGCTCTGGTGCAGCCAGCCGGACGCCGCACAGCATACCGCCGGTGTCGGCTCTACGTTGGCCGAGGATGCGCTGCTCCAGGCCGACGAGCAGCTCGGCAGGCTACTGGAATGGCTGGCAATGACCGGCAGAGACGCCGAGACCGACGTGATTGTTCTGTCCGACCACGGCTACTCGACGGTCTCGTCCACCATCGACATCAGGTCTATCGTCCGGGAATCCGGATTCCCGGACGATAGGCAGCCAGGCGGAGTTACCGTGGTCCCGAACGGCGGAGCCGTGCTTTTCTACGTCCACGACAGAGACCCGGCCACGGCGGACCGCTTAGCGGAGTGGCTGATGGGGCAACCATGGTGCGGCCCTATTGTCGGGGCGGCGGCCCTCGGCCCGATCAAGGGTGTTCTTCCCGCGGCGCTGGTCGGCACGGACGGGCCGAGGGCCCCGGACCTGGCCATGTCTTTCGCGTGGGACTCGGAGCCCAGTTCAAATGGGTATGCGGGACACGTCGCCAGCACCAACACCTACGCCGGCGACCACGGCTCGATGAGCAGGCAGGAAGTGCACAACGTGCTCATCGCACGGGGGCCGAGTTTCAAGCAAGGTGCTCGCGTAACAAACGCGACCGGAAACGTGGACATCGCGCCGACGGTGCTTTGCATTCTCGGCCTGCCCGGCGTCGCTGGCATGGACGGGCGGGTGCTCGACGAGGCACTAGCGCGACGCCCCGAGCACGAACCCCATGAGCGGACGACCCGGATCCACGAGGCCAAGCGCGCGATAGGCGCCAGGGTCTACCGGCAGAAGATAGCCTTATCGACGGTGGGGAGCACTCCTTACGTAAACTACGGCCGGGCGTGGCTTACGGAAGACAGGTAGCCGCCCCCCATCGCGACCCAGGGGCCGTGCCTCAGGAGTCGCGTCTCACGCCGCCCTGGCGCCCTTTCTGCTCAATGATCCACTCGGTGAGGGGGCTGGGCGACGGCTCGGTGCGGACGTTGACAACCGCCGGTCTGTCCGCCGCGAAGGCCCGTTCGAGGGCAGCGGGAATCTCGGCGGCGCTTTGGACGAATTCGCCGTGGGCCCCCAACGCCTCGGCCATTTTGTCGTAGCGGGTGGCGGGTGATAGCTCCGTCGCTACGGCGTTGCCAAAGAGCTGCACCTGCTGGTGATAGTCGATGCCCCATACACTGTCGTTACCGATCACCACGACCACCGGTATATTGTGTCTCACAGCGGTGTCCAGCTCCATGGCATTGAAGCCGAAGGAGCCGTCGCCGGTAAGGACGACAACCTTCGAGTCCGGCAGCGCTACCTTGGCCCCGATCCCGAAGGGGACGCCCCAGCCGATCATCCCGAGCGTTCCGTTGGTAAACCACCGCCGGGCCTTCTGACTCGGGTGGTACGGGGCACCGTAGAAGGCAAAATCACAGCCCTCGAAGACCAGAGCGTCGTTCTCGCCCACGACCCGCCGGAGGGCCTTGTGGACGTCCATGGTGTGGATGCCAGACGCGGCCGTCCGTCCCTCCAGATCACGCTCGAGATCAGCCTGTCGGGACCGCAGATCTTCGAGCATCGGGTGCTCTGCCCAATCACGCCATTCCGCCTCGTCTGCCAGCTGTTTTACGACGGCGCCCGGGTCGCCCAGGATTCCGACATCTACTCCGCGGGAGAGGCCGATCTGCTCATACGACGAATCGACCTGAATGATGCTGACGTCTGGGTC
>CAUZJF010000357.1:0-2898 GCA_963579975.1 Dehalococcoidia bacterium | reverse complement strand
AGCAGGCCGCCTTCACCAGAGAGTGCACCGGCCGTGATCAGACCGACGGCGACATGATTGCCGCCTTCAATAGCGCCCATTCCGATGTTGCGGTCCTGAACGATCTCCTTCTGGTTGTCGAACTTCGAGAGGATGATCTTGTCATTGATCCAGCCAGACAGATTGAGCAAAACGATGGCCACCAGTCCGAAGACTACGAGATCGATGAGATCCTCGGTGAGCATGCCAGACCCGGGTCCGGACACCACTCCACCGAGCACGATCGCCAGGCCGAGATAATAGCCGGCGATGGTGAGGGCCATGGCGAGATTGTTTTTCTCGAGGAGCTCTGTCCGCAGGACGAAGCCGCGGTGCAACGCGTCGTACGCCCACCTGCCGATGCCAACAAGGACGAGGACAACAGCCAGGTAAATGAAGCCTGTCAAGATTTGATCCCAGGACATGATGCTCCTTCCGTAACGCTACTTGCCGAGCCCCCGGGCACTGCCGCCTGTCATACGACCGCGCACGCGATCGCCAAATCCCTGGGTCCGGACGCGCTGCCGTGTTGCCTGGCGCCGGAAAAAATTAGGGTTACTCTGTCTCGTGAGCGTACCATTCGTGCCATGCACGCCAGAGCCGAAGTAGGGTTGGCCACGACCTCGAAAGGTGCGATAACTATTCCAGTCGTTACGATAGATGGGCCGCCCAAAGCCGCCGATCATGTGGCTCATCAGGGCATACCGGCCGTAGAACTCCCAAAAAGATCCACCTCGCCCATCGCCTCGCCACTGGCCGTAACGGTCGTTGCCGACGTACTGGTAGCCCGGTGGATGCTGGTCACGATCGACGTTTCCGTCCGTGCCTTTCGAGAGAATCACCATGCCGAGGTAAGGCTGGTATCTGGCGAACGTGCGGCGATCGACCCGTGCCCAATCTCGCATGTTCTCGGCGTAGACGAGATCGTCAGAGCCTTCCTCCCTCTCGCCTGTGGTCACCCGGTATTGGTGCCAATAGTCGGTCGAGAACGTTCCCTCCTCCCGCATGTCCGAGAGAATGACCGAGTACTCAGGGTAACGGTCGAGCTCGCCCTGCAATCGCTCGAGGGGGTCGCCGGCGACACAGCCCACGACGACGAGAGAGAGGCCGATCCACACGATCAAGCGCAGGCTAGTTTTCATGATCGTTTCCCACCCCAGACTTTGGAGAGGCATTACGCCATAGTGTAGCGTAAGATTTCGACCCTGCTGGGGGAAAATCAGTCCGTGCCCCCCCCGGGGAGAATGCTCGTGAACTCATAATCTTCGACGAAGGAGCCGGTCGCGGCCCCGAACTCGGACTCGCTCCACTGCTCGATGCCCAGGAAACTCTCTTCGTCTTCGTCCAGGAACTCCCAGCGAATCACCTCTTCGCCGGCGCCTTCGTCGTTGAGGAACATATATCCTGCATAGGAACTGTCGAAGTGATACTGCTTCCCCTTGTGAACGACCCGGCTCGGCGGGTCCTCCTCGCGGAGGATGTGACGCCGGATGTCGCCTTCAATGGCGCCGATGACGATCTTCTCTGACAGGGACCAGCGCCCATCGGCCAGCTCCAGGTAGCGTTTCTCGCGTCCTCCGGCCGTAATCTCCCACTCCTTCACGATGTTTCCGTCGAATTCGTACCGGCAGTAGCCCGTCACTTCCCAGGTCTTCAGATCGTAATCCACCAGATAGCCGACCTTGAGCTTGCCGAGAACGAGGTCGGCGATCGGGTCCGGCTCTACGTTCCCATCCTTATCGTTCTTCTTCTTACCGAAGAAATTTCTGAGACCCATGGACTCTGTCCCCCCTCTCACGTCTCTTCATCCCCTACGACCTCCAAGGGCGTTCGAATCTCTAGTATCGGACAGCCCAATCGGCGACCGACGGCACCAGGGAATCCGCGAGTAATTCAAATGTACCAGAAGTTTCGGTGCTTCCGCGAAAATGAAAGGTTACTTACTTTTGTAGCCCGCTACAAAATTAGCGGCTCAACGGGGACGGGAGTTAGCGCGGGTGTGCGGCGAACCACTCACGCGACAGCTTCTGGCCGTCGGCGCGTTGCTGCGGGGTCAGACCGTCTGTCGAGCGCACGGCGGCGCAAGCCCGCAAGCGAAAGCCAAAGCGGAACGAACGGTCGAACTCGCTGAATTAAAACTGCGCGGCCTGACTGTTCTCGGCGTGGAGACGCTGGAGGATCTCGCCGCCAACGCGAGCAGCGAAGCCGTTCGCCTGGCTGCTGCGCGGGACTTGGTGGACCGGTCAGTCGGGAAAGCCACCGAAAGCATTCACGTCGCTGCGGCCATCACGGTCAAAAGGCCATGGTAATGGGAGCTGTAATTTTCTCATAACTTACCCGACCGAATGATTCTAGCGGGATGCTTTGCGGGCAACCGATGCAGAACGTCGACTCACTCTCTGAGTAAGGTAGTGGGCTCCTGGTGACCTAGGTGGACTTCTGCCGGTAGCGCCTCGACGACTTCGCTCATCCGTTTGGAGAGAACTTCGAACGACTGCGGACGGGCCGCGACACAAAGGCTGGCAAACATCTGGTCTTCTGAGTCTTGGACCGCAGTAGGCTCACCTCGGTTTCGAAGTGCCTCCAGCACACCCTCGCGCTCTTCCGCGTCCGCGAAACGCCGCTGGGGTATCCGAATCGGAAGCTGACCGAATCGATAGCCGTGCTCGGCAAAGGACTCCGCGATGGGTTCCGGGTCAAAGAGTTCAAGCACCGACATGATGGCTACTGCCCCTAACGGGCCTCGGGCATCGTGACCAAACTCGTCTAAGATGGGATTGACGGTCTTCTCGGTGACATACCCTATGACGCCGGTGCTAAGGAGCACATCACACTGTCGAATAAGGCTTCTCTCATCTTCCGTTAGTTTGGATTCGTTCT
>CAUZJF010000356.1:0-2901 GCA_963579975.1 Dehalococcoidia bacterium | reverse complement strand
TGTTTGCTCCCTAAGAAATTAGATACCTTCGAAGGCGCGGGGCAGATTATAACACTACGCCTTCAAGGTCGTTCGTCCGAATCGACGGGCAATATCATTAGACGGCATCGGATGGGGAACGAAGCCAGGGCTGGAGGTCTCATGTGGTCAAGCGAGGCGTGGGCCTCACTTGATGGAGACGAGCACGATCTCGAAGGTCAGGGCCTCTCCGGCCAACTCGTGGTTGGCGTCGATGCGGACGAACTCTTCGGTAATCTCGAGGACGATGGCGGTGACGCCTTGCCCGCTGGTGATCTGATCTCCGAGGTTCAGCCCCTCTGGCATGTTGGCTGCCGGGATGCTGATTATCAGGTCCGGCAGGTGAAGGCCGTAGGCGTTCTCCGGTTCGATGCGCACCGTCACGGTCTCGCCAACGGTCAGCCCCCGCACCGCGTTGTCGAAGCCAGGGATAACCTGGCCGGTGCCCACGGTGAAGGAGAGCGGCTGCCTCCCCTCAGAGCTGTCGAATGTCTCGCCGTTGTCTAGGGTCCCTTTGTAATGGACCGCGACCGTGTCGCCATAGCTCGCCTGGATGTCCGTGACCGCGCGAGCGGGCGAGGTAGGTGACACGGGCGTCTCAACCGATTCCGAAGACCCTCCGCCGCACGCGACGAAAGCGACCGCTGCCAGGGGAATGACAATAGAGAGGATGACTCCACGAGCGATCGGCAGGATACTCCCTCTAGTCGTCGTCGCCGGTCTCCAGGGACGGCTGTGCGGGTGCGGGCTGAGCTCCTGAGGTCGGCAGGCCTTTGTGGAAATACGCCAGGGTCCCGCCGAAAAGGAGCGTCAAGACGACCATGAGACTCGCGACCCTGAAGCCCTCCACAAAGAAGCTCCGAGCGGCCTCGTCGGACAGGAGATCGATGGCCGCCGGCAGGGAGAAAGCCAGAGTCGTCGCGGCCGCCGTCGCGCCCAGGGCGTGGCCCATCTCCCGCGTCGTTTCCAGCATCCCGGACGCTACGCCCCTGTGCTCCAGAGGCAGGGAGTTCATGACAGTGGCGTTGTTTATCGGGTTGAACATGTTGGTCCCGATGGATATGGGGAGCATCAGCAGTGGAATGACCCAGAACGAGACGTGGGGCGCCGAGAGGCCCAGGAGCAGAAATCCTCCGGCGATGAATGCCATGGCGCCCGGCCTGAGCATCCGAGGCTGGTACTTATCGAAAATCCAGCCAGCCAGCAGAGGCATGAATAGGCCCAGGGTTTGGCTGGGGAGCAGTACGACGGTCACGAAGAGGGGTGACTTTCCAAACCCCTCCTCGACCAGGATGGGCACCAGCGTCATGGTGGCCAGCATCGAGAAGTGGTAAGTGACGTTGGAGCCCAGAGACAGGGAGAACTCGCGCTGCTTGAAGTGGACCAGAGGAATGACCGGGTAACGGACGCGGCGCTCGACAAGCACAAAGGCGATTAGTAGGACGACGAACAGTCCCTGCATGGGGAAGTGGTAGCCCAGTCCCTCCGATGACGTGAAGGACTCCTCGCCTCCGTGCAGGTGGGTTCCGGAGAGTATCAACACTACGGCGCTCCCAACCAGTAGCACCGCACCGAGCCAGTCTATCGGACCGGCGTCCTGTTCCGAGCGCGGCTGCCGAGGCTGACGAAGGATCGGCAAAGCCAATACGATAGCCAGCACGCCAAGGGGCAAGAAGCTCACGAATACGAGCCGCCAGGTGAAGAAATGCAAGAACAGGCCGAATAGGACGAGGCCTGCCAGGGTGCCGAAGCGCGAGCCGATTATGGGGATAGCAAAAGCCCGGCCCCGCTCTTCGGGCCCGAAGGTGGCCGCCAGAATGGCGTTGGCATTGCCCATCACGAGCGCAGAGCCCAGTCCGGTAAGCGCGCGCCAAGCAACGATATGCCAAAGTTCCTGGGACAAAGCGATAAGGCCCGAGCCGATGGTCGTGACCACAATGCCGATGAAGAATATGCGGGCATGGCCGAAGCGGTCCCCCAGGCGGGCTCCGAGGAGCACGAGGCTGCCCAGCATCAAAAGGTAGACGATTACGATCCACGCGGCGTCATCGATCGACGTGCCGAAGTGATCGGCCAGCGTGGGCAACGACAATGCCACGGGGAGGCTTGAGAGCTGGACCAGCATGTAGGCCGAGGTCAGCGCGAACAGGACTTTCCGCCGCTCTCGACTGACCAGCAACGGCCCGACGACACTCGCTAAGCCCAAGGCTCCTCCGCGTCCGAAGCCCGACTGCGATTCCCCCGAGCCTCTCCCCAAACCGGAGCTACATTCACTCTATCACAGAGTCGCAGGAGATCGACGGACGCATTAGCCCGCGAGCTCTGGATGGGCCGTAAAGCGCGCCGCGTTGAGGGTATTCCGCAACAGCATGGCGATGGTCATGGGACCGACGCCCCCCGGCACGGGGGTTATCGCGGCGGCCTTCTCGGACACGGGGCCGAAATCAACGTCGCCCACGAGCCTGTAGCCGCGCTTTCGCTCAGGAGCGTCCACGCGATTGATCCCCACATCTATCACCACGACTCCTTCGCTGACCATGTCAGCTGTTATGGACGCGGGTCGGCCCATGGCGGCGATGAGGATGTCGGCCTGTCTAGTGATCTCAGTCAGATCCTCGGTCCTCGTATGGCACACGGTAACGGTCGCGTTCGCGCCGGCCTGGCGCTGCATCAAGAGGTTTGCGACGGGCTTACCGACGATGTTGCTCCGTCCGCACACCACCACATGCTTGCCTTCGGGACTGTTGCCACTTCGAAGCAGCATCTCCTGGATTCCGGAGGGGGTCGCGGGCACGAAGCGTGGCCTTCCTGCCATAAGCCGTCCCATGTTGACAGGGTGAAGACCGTCTACGTCCTTGTCGGACGAGATGGCCTCGATCACCG
>CAUZJF010000355.1:0-2907 GCA_963579975.1 Dehalococcoidia bacterium | reverse complement strand
CAGTGACTTCCCAAGGTAGACCGCGCCCGACTTGCGCAGTGGATGGGCCTGGGTCAGGAACACCGCAGAGGCCCGATCGTGGCCGCCGCCGATCTCGTCGGGCGTCAGGGAACTCGCCATTCTGACGTCGGTCTGGCTGACGACCGTCAGGTAGTCCCGGTACGCCTCGAGGGGCTTCAGATGGCTGTCCGTCACAAACTCGAAGTTGCGGCCAATCTTCGCCGGGGCGAAAAGCTGTCGCGCGTTGCCCCAGTCGCTGCCGCCCGCGCACCCCATCGACTCCTCAACGCCGATAAAGCGAGTGAACTGCTTCGCCGCTGGGTCTTGCCAGGCTCGCCCGGCCGGTACCATCGCCTCCATGAACGGCAGCGCCACGATGGCGCCGGCGCCCCTCAAAAAGGTCCGTCGGGGTATGTATTTTCCAGTGATGTAGGACATAGTTGGAGTCTCCTGAACCGTTGGGTAGATTTTAATGGTCGCCGCCAGAGTCGTCGGTGATGGCTGTCCGCTTCATCTGGAATGCGTCGCTCTTCACCACTCCCAGGATGAAAGACGACATGTGATATTCGTTGGCTTCAGCCTCGCTGGCAATGGCACGGATCGTCGGCTGGTCGAAGTGCTCCACGGCACGGCCGAGCGAATATGCCAGCAGGTTTTCCGTGAAGTGCCGCACGAGCGGGATCGGACGCTTGAGCAGAGCGTCGACGAGTTCGGCGGGCGAGGCGATCGGCGTGCCGTCATAGAAGTCGCCGCTCGTATCGAGCTGGACCATGTTCTCACGGACCCGCCACCTGCCGGTGGCATCGAAGTTGTCCAGCGCCAGGCCGATGGGGTCCATGAACCGGTGGCAGGAGTTGCACGCCGGGTTCTCGCGGTGTGCCTCCATCCGCTCGCGGGTGTTCAGGCGGCGGCCTCCGGCAACGCTTGGGCTCGACTCGAAGGACGGAATGTTCTCCGGTGGAGGCGGTGGCGGCGACCCCAGGAGCACCTCCATGACCCACTTGCCGCGAAGCACCGGAGACGTCCGGTCCGACATGGAGGTCAGGTGTAGCATGCTCCCATGGCTGAGAAGTCCCCGACGCCGGTCGTTCGGGTAATCGACGCGGCGGAATTCATCCCCGTAGACGCCCTCGATCTCGTAATGCTGGGCCACCAGCCCGTTGAGGAATGTGTAGTCGGCTTCGAAAAGCTCGAACAGGCTCCGGTCCTCCTCGACCAGGTACCCGAAAAGCAGCTCGGTCTCGCGAACCAACGCGTCGGCGAGCTGACCGGTGAAATCCGGATACAGATAGGCTTGCGGCCAGATCTCCCCGACGTCCTGCAACCTCAACCACTGATGCGCGAAGCGGGTGGCCAGCGTATCGGACCGCGGATCCTCGAGCATCCGCGCGACCTGCTGCTCAAGGACGGCGGGATTCGAAAGCCGGCCGCTCGTGGCGACCTCCAGGAGCTCTAGGTCCGGGGACGTGGCCCAGAGGAAGAAGGAGAGACGCGTCGCAAGTTCGATGTCGCTCAGTCGATAGTTCTGACCCGGCCGGGCGTTGACAGGCTCCCGCTCCAACCGGAACAGGAACTCGGGCGACACGAGGATCGACTGCAATCCCTTCCGTATTCCGACATCGAATCCGCCTTCAGCCGCCCCTTCGTCGTAGAAGTACAGGAGGTCCGCCACGTCTTCCCCGATCGCCGGTCGCCGATACGCCCGGGTTGCAAGCTGGGTGAGGATCGACTCGGCGCAGGGACGCTCTTGGTCGGGGGAGGTCGGAAGGCAGGTCAAGATCTTCTCGCGACTCTGGGTCTCGGAAACTCCGGAAACGTTTGTGGGGCCCGAGATCCACAACTCGGTAACGTGCGTCAGCCCGGTGATTCCGTACTGCGCGCTTGTTATTGGATGCGTGGCCGACCACTCGACGGGACTGAACCGGTCCTCGTACGGGCCGTCGATGAGGTTGACGAACGCCGCCGAAACGCTATGCTGGCCCGCGCGGACGAAGATCGGCTCGGTCTGGTTGCCGCCGACGCGCGCCTCGAAGTCGGCCAGTGTCTGGCCCACACCATCCCGCGAGCGCCCCCCGGCGTTGTGCTGGAGCATCAGGAGCGCGACCCCCTCTCCGTCGATGGAGATGTCGAGATCTTCGGCCGCCGTTTGATTCCCACTCCCCTGGCTGGTCTTCACCTGAAAGACGTATTCTCCGTCGGCGGGAAAATCGTGTGTGACCACCGTACCGCCCCGGGTCCCGAACGGCGCGCCTTCGAGCCGATCCCAGGCGTGCTGAGACACCCGCTCCGGGCTGACGTGCTTCGTCGTGGAGGACACGGCCTCGGCATTCCCCAGCGCCAGCCGAGCGATCTCGCTGGCGGCCCTCAGAAACGCATCCAGGACGGTCGGCGAGAACGGCTGAGCGGCCGACTGGTTGTCGAAGGCGCCCATGAACAGGTCGGCGGGGAGCCACTTTCCCGCATCCACGTCCACGGCCAGCAGATCGTAGATCACGCGCTCGTATTCGGCCCGACTGAGCCGCTGGAACCGACGGCTGCCCGGGTCGGGAACGGCCCGTGCCGCGTCGTCGATATTCGACTCCATAGTCTCCACCAGGGCCAGGAGGGTGTCCGCGTCGGGAAGACTCGCGCCGGCAGGCGGCATCATTCCCAGACGCAGCTTCCGGATCATCTCTTCGGCCAGTTCGGCACTGTCCGCGACATGCGTAAAGTCCAGGCCGGACATGCTCATGTTGCCCGCCATTTCGACGTCGTCGTGACAGTACGCGCAATATTGGTCGATGATCGCTTGTTGGGATTCGGGAGACAACGGAACATCGTTCGCCCGGGTCATGCCAACGGCGCTGGTCGGCGCCTGCTGCCCGGCAAGATTGATCCCCGCCATGACAAGCAGACACACCAATACTG
>CAUZJF010000354.1:0-2919 GCA_963579975.1 Dehalococcoidia bacterium | reverse complement strand
TCGATCGGTTTGCGGCAGATGGCGATCTTCGAGTTCTGGTGATAACCGGGTCGGGCAGGGCGTTTTCTTCTGGAGCGAATGTCCGTGGGTTTCAGCGTCGCATCAACGACGCCGAGACCGCAGCTGAAGCAGCTCCGGAGTCACGGGCTACATCCTGGGAAGAACTGGACCCGGATTACACGGCGCGTGAGGCGTTAGGTCAGAAGTCTGGGCCCGCGATCGTGCCAATGCTTCACAACCTGCACAAGCCGTCGTTCGCCGCCGTCAACGGGCATGCATACGGCCTCGGCTGTGGCATAGCGATTTCTTGCGATATCAGGATTGCCGGCGAGAGCGCACGATTTAATGAGGCATTCATCCGTAACGGGCTTGTCCCGGCGGACGGCTCGGCATGGCAATTGCCGAAACTAGTCGGCATGGCGAACGCCCTCTGGATGCAGTACTCGGGCGAGCCGATCGACGGTCAGGAAGCGTACCGAATAGGACTCGCCAACCAGGTCGTGCCGGACGACAAGCTGATGGAGACGACGCTCGAGATGGCCACCAAACTGGCCCGCGGGCCTGTCTACGCGATGGGCATCGTGAAGCAGCTGATCCACCAGGCCTACCAGCAGGACCTTGCCGAGCACCTTCCCCTGGCGTCACGTGGACAGGACTTGACCCGCACTACCTTCGACCACAAAGAAGGCGTCGCCGCCTTCCTGGAGAAGCGAAAGCCTGAGTTCCGGGGCTACTAAGGAGGGCCGTAGAAGGAGGGGTTCGACTTACGAAACTTCTCCCTCACCCTAACCCTCTCCCGCTGGGAGAGGGAACTTCCGAGATCGTTACAAGCGCCAGGGTAGCCTGAGGAGGATTGAGCAGCATGCCCGGACCGTTAGATGGCGTTCGCGTCCTGGAGTTCTCACAGATCGTAGCGTTGCCGTTCAACGGTGCGATCATGTCTGACCTGGGTGCCGAAGTGATAAAGGTTGAGCCGCTCACAGGCGACCCACACCGCAACCGCGGCACCGTCATGCCAAACGAGGGGAAGCGATTTCAGTCGTTGAATCGTGGCAAGCAAAGTGTCGCGGTCAATCTTCGTGATCCGCGCGGACTCGCCTTTATTCACAAGGTCGTTCAGACCGTCGACATCGTGACCATAAACTTCCGGCCCGGCGTATCGAAGCGGCTTGGCATCGATTACGAAACGCTCAGGAAGCTCAACCCCGGGCTTATCTACTGCGAGATCACGGGCTTTGGGAATCGGGGTCCGATGGGCGACCGCGGCGGCACAGATATCGTCGCCAACGGCTACAGCGGCCTCATGATGGCCGATCAAAAAGTCGACGAGCACGGCCAGCCTGCCAACATCAGTGCCATCTCATTGGCCGACTACTGCGCCGGATTTTCGGCGACTGTCGGCATCACGTCAGCGTTGTATCACCGGGCGATAACCGGTCAGGGACAGAAGATCGAGACGTCTCTTCTTCAGGCGGCGATAGCGGTGCAGGACACCGTTGTCATGCGGGAACCGGTGCACGACGCCACACTACGAGACCCGATGGTGGCGGAGATCGTAGAGCTCAGAAAACGGGGTGCCGACTACTCTGCGGTCCAGGATGCTTACCGAAGAGGCCGGGGAGCGTCCCGCGTTGCTTCAAGGGCGTACTACTCCACCTACCAGGTGAAGGACGGATCGATGGTGCTGGGCGCGCTGACCCCAGCGAACCGAGCTGCCGCTCGAACCGTTCTCGGGATCGCGTACGATCCGAGCGATGAGCCCGATTTTGACGAGTCGCAGCAGCAAAGCATGGACCAGGCGACCGCGCTGCACGCCGAGATGCGGTCGACCCTGCGGACTCGCACGCTGGAGGACTGGCTTGAGGCGTTTACGGACGCCGGCGTCCCGGTAGCGCCGGTCAACATGCCCGAGGAAATGTCGGACGACCCACAGGTCGAGGCGATGGGTTTCATGAGGGAACTGGAACACCCACTCTTTGGCCCACAGCGACTGGCAGGCCCTGTGGTCTCAATGTCCGAGACGCCGACCGATATCCGAGGTGTCTCCCCGGGATTGGGCACCGACACAGAGTCCGTAATGCTGGCGGTAGGGACATCAGAGGAAGACATCGAGGAACTCCGGCGGGACGGCGTGATCCTGTAGGGACGGGCAGGTTGTCCCTGCACCTTGTTCTGGTGGGGCCTGTGTTCTTGTGGCAGGGTCCGTTTTTCACGACCTTGGTTGTCATTTGGATCACCGTAGGGGCAAATGATTATCTTCCCTTCGGTTCCATACCAATCGACGCGTACCACGCGCCGGCAGAACATAAACGCGGCGGACCGATGGCCGGGAGATTCCTCGTGTGCCGATTTCGGAATGACAGATCAACCCCGCATCAACCCCATAGGGGTGGCGCTTGCTCCGCCCGTCGCCCGTCTCTCAACGATCCCAGAAAACCAGAAAGAGGGCCGATTCACATCGACCCTCTTTCATCATTGCTCTAAGAGTGGATTTACACGGCCGCAGCGAACGGCGAAATCTTCTCGAAGTTCCCGCCCACAATCTCCTGCGCGTCTAGTCCCAGCCAGTCTTCCAGAAGGTCCGTGTACAGGCCACGGAAATCAAAGTTGTATTGCAGGTCGCCCTCGATCAAGCGGCCCACGTCCAGGGACGGGTACTCGGAGTAGTGACCGCCTTTGACTGAATCTCCGATTACGAACGAAACGCCGCCGGAGCCGTGGTCCGTTCCATTGCCGTTGTCCTTGACTCGACGACCGAACTCGGAGAATACGAGGACTGTGACCTCCGGGCCGAGGTCGTGCTCTTCGAGGTCCTGGAAGAAGGCGCGAAGTCCTGTCGAAACCTCTTCCCAGAGGCCTCTTTGTAACGAGAGTTCATTGGTGTGCGTGTCCCAACCGCCGGACGTCGTGTAAAAGACG
>CAUZJF010000353.1:0-2926 GCA_963579975.1 Dehalococcoidia bacterium | reverse complement strand
AGCCGATGACGAGGACTTTTTCGGGTTTCGTGTTCAAGCCGATCTCATCCGTCGATCGTATGAATGTCAAGTCTAGGCACCCACCTAAAGTGCTCGTCGCGTGAGAAGACCGAAAGGCCATGGTCTAGTGCCATCGCAGCAATCAGGGCGTCGGCCAGAGGTATCGGCAGACCCTGTCTGTCGAGCTCGCTGAGAATGTGCCCGGCTTGGCGCCAGTTGTCTATTGTTGTCTCGATGTACGGTACACCTTCGATTACGTTTTCAAGGGCCTCTAGCTGCGGCGCGTTTCTCGCACCATCGTCAAGAACCGGTCGAAGAGGTACTCGTTATCGAGTGGCCCGGGCGATGCCTCCGAGTGGTACTGGATGCTCATGGCTGGCAGCGACCTGTGACGCAGCCCCTCCACGGTGCCGTCGTTGAGGTTGAGGTGGCTGACTTCGACGTCGGATGGCAGGGTGTCGGGGTCCACGGCGTAGCCGTGGTTCTGGGCGGTGATGTAGACGCGGCCGGTAGCCATATCCCTGACCGGATGGTTGCCGCCACGGTGGCCGAACTTGAGCTTGAACGTCTTTCCGCCCAGGGCCTGGCCAAGCACCTGATTACCGAGGCAGATGCCCATGATGGGCACCTGCCCCAGCAGGCCTTCGGCCGTCTCGACAGCGTAATCCAGCAGCTCCGGGTCGCCTGGCCCGGGTGACAGAAGTACTCCGTCGGGGTTTCTGGCAAGGATCTCGCCCGCCGACGCCGTCGCCGGGACGGCCACCATCTGGCATCCCTTGGACCTCAGGATGCGCAGGATGTTGTACTTCAGTCCGCAGTCGGTGACCACGATCCTCGGGCCGTTTCCGGCTCCCGCCGGCTCTGCTACCGGTCCCTGCTCCCAGGCGTAGGGCTTCTCGGTGCTCACTTGTCGTACAAAGTCCACGTCGCCGTAGTTGGGCAGGCTCTGCAGGCGGGCCAGGGCTTGTTCCGGAGACTCCTCCACCGCGATCGCGCCCATCATGACGCCTCGGGTACGCAGCCGCCGCGTGATGGCGCGGGTGTCGACGCCGCTGATGCCCGGGACATCTTGCGTCACGAGAAACTCGTCCAAGGTCGAGCTGCTGAGAGCGTGACTGGGCGTCGTGGAGTGCTCGCGCACCACGAAGCCCGAAACCTGGACCTTCCGCGACTCGAAGGCGCTCTCGTTGATCCCGTAGTTGCCGATCAGGGGGTACGTCGGGACGACGATCTGCCCGGCGTAGGAAGGGTCGGTGAGCATCTCCTGGTAGCCGGTCATGGAGGTGTTGAAGACCACCTCGCCGTGGGCGAACCTTTCCGTACCAAAGGCGTACCCCCGGTACTTCGAGCCGTCTTCCAGGACCAGGAAGGCTGGTTTAGACACGTGTCGCAAGTCTCATTCCATCACTCGTCGGTGCAAACGCCAGTACATACTACCGTTGCCTCCTGAGAGTTCCTCCATTCGTTCATTCAACCGGCCGATATCCCGACCTAGGACTGTGACGCGAGTGCCCTGTTCGTGTAGGCGGGCGCAAGTTGTGGATCGAGTCTTATGGCCTCTTCACAATCCTGGATGGCTTGTTGAAACAATCCTAGCTGGATGCTGGCGTCCGCCCTATTACGGTAGGCTTCGACGAGCCCAGGATCGGAACGGAGGGCCTGGGTATAAGTTTGGACGGCCTCACTACTGCTTTTGCCGCTTGATATAATGTTCTCACCGGGCCCTTGATCCCCTGGCCCGCGGTCCAAGATTCGAGTCGACCTCGTACACTATGTTCCCGCCTGCGATGGTGGCCACGACGCGGCCCTTCAGCGTCCGGCCGTCGAGGGGCGTGTTCTTGCCCTTGGATGCGAACCGACTGGTGTCGACGGTCCACTCGGCGTCGGGGTCGAAGATCGTGACGTCCGCCGCCGCGCCTTCGTGCAGGGCGCCCAGATCGTTCCTGCCCAGAAAACGTGCCGGCGCCACCGTCAGTTTTTCGAGTAGAGTGGGTAACGTGATCCGGCCCTCGTGAACGAGCGACAGGACCGAGCCCAGGGCCGTCTCCAGGACGCTGATGCCGAAGGCGGCCTCGTCAAGAGTCGTTAGCTTGTCGATGCGGCTGTGGGGGGCGTGGTCGGTGGCGATGACGTCGACGACCCCCTTCCCGAGTGCCTCGACCATCGCCTCCACGTCGGTCCCGTTGCGCAGGGGAGGGTTCACCTTCGCGCGAGTGTCGTATGCGGCGTGCGACAGAGCTTCGAACGCCGTTTCCTCGCCCGCGTTCCCCAACAACGCCTCGTCACTGAGGGTCAGGTGGTGGGGGGTCACCTCGCAGGTCACGTCTATTCCCTTCTCCTTGGCCCGCCGGACCAAGTCGACTGCCTCTGCCGTGCTGACGTGTGCCAGGTGAAGGCGGCCGCCGGTCAGCTCCGCCAGGGAGATGTCGCGGGCGACCATCACCGACTCCGCCGCCGCTGGCACGCCTTTGACCCCAAGGCGGTTGGACACCCACCCCTCGTGCATCGGGCCGCCCTCTGACAGCTCTGGGACCTCGCAGTGGTTGATGATGGGCAGCCCCATGGCCTTGGCGTAGCTGAGCGCCTGCCGCATGAGGTTGGGGTCGTTGATAGGGTACCCGTCGTCGCTGAACCCGATGGCGCCCGCCTGGGCCAGCTCTCCCATCTCCGCAAGCTCCTTGCCCTTGCTGCCCTTCGTGACACATCCGATGGGAAGGACCCGGACCGCGCCCTCTTCACGGGCCTTTTCCAGAACGAACTCCACGGTCGCCCGCGTGTCCATCGTAGGCTCTGTGTTGGGCATGGCGCAGACGGTGGTAAAGCCGCCCCGCGCCGCGGCCGCCGTCCCGGTGGCGATGGTCTCCTTGTACTCGAAGCCGGGCTCGCGCAGGTGGCAGTGAAGGTCTATGAAGCCGGGGCACACCAC